>JANYDR010000538.1 GCA_025363495.1 Cyclobacteriaceae bacterium
CAGCATGAGACTGCCAAAAAACGTTTTTATCGGTACAACGGCGTGGTTCTTCCTTGTGGTCAACTGGTTTAAGGTACCATTTCATGTTTGGGTATGGCATACAATCAACAAAGACTCTTGGTTATTGGCTGCGGAACTTACGCCTGCAATAGTACTGGGCGCTTACCTGGGCATTGCCTTTGTTAAAAAAATGAGTGAAAATGTATACCGATGGTTTATTGTGGGTATGACAGCGGTGGCTGCTATTGTAATGGTGTTGAAGTAAAACTTTTTTTATTTGTCCTTTTGCAAACAATGACACCGGTATTGGTTTTTCTGATCGGGTAGTACTTCACGTCTGTGCTTTTTGTAGTCTGAGGAATATTTACAGAATGTCTTCGTCCGAGAGCTTAGTTACTATAGTGGTTGTTACCAATAATTGGCCTAAATGACGCTGGATATGTTCGGCAGAATGAAAAAGCAATCCTATCACATTTGATGGAATATTCTTGCGACCTACTCCACGTGACTCAAGCAAAGCACTTTCATCAGTTTTTTTCAGTTGTTCCAATGCGTTTTTTACCTGAGTCTGAAATTGATTTACCAAATCTTGTGTTGTGATCTTATCAGAAGGAATACCTTCACTTGTCAAATAAGTTAATTGATTTTCATCAACGGACTTTGAGACAGCGTATGTAAACATTCTATCCAACACACCCTTCATATGTTGGAGATGGAATCCGACGGAAGCCAAACCAGCTGGCTTAACCCATAATTTAGAATCTGGAAAAGCACTAGAAAACAATACCGTTACCTCTTCATCAGCTTGTAGTAACGCATGTGCTATCGGCTGTAGTAAGGGAGAGATACCTTCAATAGGTCCGCGCATCCACACTTCTGGTTTTGAGTGAAGCATAAATAAGTCATCCAATTCAAACTATTTTAACTCAACCTTCTTACCGGTTTTAGCAGCAGCGAAAATGGCGTCTATAATCTTCAAATCTCTTACGCCTTCTTCTCCATCCACTGGTACCATAGGCTGTTTGCCCTGTAAGATTATGGCAGCCATTTCGTCCATCTGAACTGTTTGATGAGTGACATGAGGATGAGTTAATTCTCCAATATTTGTTCGTGCTTTAATTGGTCCGTAGCCCGTTGATGGTTGCATTTCTGCAAATCCTTTTTCTCCGTTAAGGAAAAAGCGATCCAGGTTATTCATATTATAAGTCGACAGGCACGACGCAACGGCCCCACTGGGGAAACCAAGTTGAAACATGATCGTTTCATCAACACCTTCCTTGAATTTTATCGGATCTGTTTTGGTTTCTTCTGCCGTTACCCAGATTGGTTCTTCTCCAATCATATAACGTGAACCATTGATAGCATAAATACCTATATCCATCATAGCTCCACCGCCGGCAAGAGCCTTGTTCAGTCGCCATTGCGTTGGATCACCAATCTTAAAACCACAAAGTCCCTGGAAGAATAATATTTTTCCAAGCTCGCCAGCCTTTCGCATGCGAACTATTTCGAGAGTCTTAGGTTCAAAGTGCATTCTGTATCCAACCAACAACTTCACATTGGCCTTCTTGCATGCATCTACCATTTCCTGTCCTTCCGTGGCATTTATCGCCATTGGCTTTTCACAGATCACGTGCTTGCCTGCTTTTGCCACCCGGATTACCTGGTCGTGATGAAGGGCATTCGGTGTAATGACATACACAGCATCAATGTCTTTGTTATTTTTTATGTCATCGAAATTTTCATAGTTGTAACAGTTTTTTTCAGGAATGTTATATTTGGTCTGCCACTCTTTTATTTTGGAGGGCGTACCGCTAATAACTCCTGTTAGTTTGGCCATCGTTGATGTCAGCATCGCTTCTGCAACACGGCTCCCATAACTCCCTAGGCCCATAATTGCAACGCGTAACACCGGACCATCATAGGGTGCATCAGAAGACAAATTGACATTTTCAAAATTAAAATCCGGCATGAATGGTAAAGCAAAAGCAGAGGCTGTGATTTTTTGAAGGAAGACGCGGCGTGTATTCATAATTGGAATTATTTTTGAGTGTTATAGATTTTGGATAAGTTTGAGGACAATATACTAAATCTATTTTTTAGCTCGATCCGAATTTTTGACGACCAGCTTCCGACCTCTGATCTCCGACATTACACACCAGACACGGAATTATTCGATTTTTATGTCATACTTATCCAGTAACCCTGCTATTCCAGCCATTGCAAATTTTGCTTTGCTAATCCTGTTCATTTCAGGATCAATGGAAAAGTTGATTGCAGTTCTAAAGTCTGCGTTCTCCAGTATCGTGTTCTGAAATATAGCCCGGCTTAAATCGCATTGAG
>JANYDR010000553.1 GCA_025363495.1 Cyclobacteriaceae bacterium
TATTTCAAGCGCTTTACCGGATGTTGATCTGAAGTCTCCAAAGGATGCACTTTCTTCTACCCACCAGTCGGAATTGATTCTTGATTTTAAAAGGAGGGCCATTTCGGAATATTTTTTTTGCTGCACGGTCTCTCCAAGTTCTCCAGCAATGTTTGCGGCAGCAGTTAAGCCGAGCTGTGTATAAACCGCAACATCAATCATTTCGGAATCCAGCCCATTGATCTCCATCATGCCGCTTCCTTCAGGACTTAAATTTTTATCCTTATCATTTTCATTTAACAGCCAGCTTAATCCCTTTCGGATGGTTGGATAAAACTTTGTCAATATTTCTTTATCACCGGTCCAGCAATAATATTCCCATGCTGCATTGGCGAATTGTGGAGTTTCGTTCAGGTTACCAGGATTATACACAACGCCATTCGTAGAGACCTCGTGAACGATTCTTCCGTTGCCGTTATTTTTTTCTGATAGCTGGTCAAGTGTAAGAAGGGTTTTTTTCACCAGGCCAGGTTGACCAATGCATAGAATACCCTGAGCAGAATATTCATTGTCGCAGGCAAACCACCATGGGTAATCGGGCAGTCCTGCACCAAGACCATTCCCTTTTCCCGGCACATTTCGCATTAGCCAGTCTGTTGTGTATTTGGTCCAGGTATACATTTCCTGAATTTTTTTGTCAGGTATGGTAATCCGTGCCGTTTGTTCAATTTTTTCATAGCGCGCTTTTTTTGATGAAAGAAAAGTTTCCGATGATGCTTTAAGCGAGTTAAATGTTTTGATTAACTCATTCTGCGAGTGCCAGGAGCCAGCGATGCAGACAGGAATAACTTTTGTTTCACCTGCTTCAACGGTAAGCTTTATTTGAAAAGACCCAATAACACCATTTCCTTCTTTCTTAGTGATAACTTCAGTTTTTAAATCAGCTGATGAAGACAGAGTGGATCCAAAGGCGACATACCAGTCATTCAATGTGTCTTTTCCTACGATGGCATTGTTAGTTTCATCATTGGATAGAAAATCTTTCCCATCTTTTATGTTGATCCTTTCTGAGAGCCAGACCGGAGAAAGATCAACAGCACCATTAAATATAAATTCCAAATCCTGCTTTGTGCTGTTATTATTTTTAATAGAGAACTCGACGATCACGCCTTCCAGTGAGTCTGGAACAAACTGGAACCTGGTAACGTCAAGGTTTTGAGCTTTAAGATGGTAAATATGTTCGTTGGCGAAAGGATAGTTGATAAATGTATCAGCTTGTTCAAGCAGAGCCGTATTTTCAACTCCTGATTGTTTTAATTCGACAGAAAATCCATCCATTAGTTTTATAGGATGGTCCCAGATTCCGCTCATTTCGCCGGGTGTATGAAAGCCCATTTTCGGAAACGTGCCGTCCTGAAAGCCGATCATGTACAATCGATCACCAGCTGTTACGTAGGGTGACTTTATATAATCAGGATTGCCTTTTATGGAGGGCATCCCATTCATTACAATCTTAAGAGATTGAGACGACTCGCCATTTTTTGAGCATGAGCTTAAAATCATACTGAAAGCAATTGCCACGATGAGAATTGCAAGACTTTTGGGAGGTGTCTTCATTTTCACTTTGTTAGTGGTTGAAAGATAATTAACTCTTATTGTTTCTTTTCGATTCCTTGAGCGATTGGAAAATAGCAATAAATCTTCATGCTTTCAGCTAAAAAAAATGCATTTCCCGCAGATTTCCGCGGATTAAGCTCCCGCAGATCTTTGTGGAATTCGAGGATGTCGTAAAATTCCGCGAAGATCTGCGTGTATTAGATCAGCGAAAATCTGCGGGAAATACATTCCTCAAAAGTGAAATTATCTAGGAGCGCCGGAATATTATTCTTAGGCATCAATAGGGGTATTTCGATTACAGATTGTCTTATCGAGGTAATCCAAATCTTCTAAGCCAATGCTAAAAAACTACCTGAGAATCGCCTATCGGAGCCTGCTCAAAAACAGGGCTTTCTCATTCATTAATATCTTTGGACTTGGGGTAGGGATGGCGGCATTCCTTTTCATAATTCATTACGTCTGGTTTGAACGCAGTTATGAAGATTATAATAGTAATGCAGATAATGTCTACCGTATTACCATTGATTTTTATAAAGGCTCGGAGTTTGTGTATACGGACTGTGAAACACATGCGCCAGCCGGCCCGATGTTGAAAGAGACAATACCGGAGGTGTTGAATTTTGCGCGGATGTACCACGTTGATAATCTCAAGGAAATAAAAGTTGGGGTACGGAAATTTTTAGAAGATGACATCTATTTTGCCGACCCTTCTGCATTTCAAATATTTTCAATTAATGTCATAGAGGGTGACTCAAAGAGTGCATTACGTGAACCTTTTCAGGCAGCGCTGACCACGTCAGTTGCAAAGAAATATTTTGGGACCAGTGATGCTCTGGGTCAGTCAATTCAAATCGGTAGTGATTTGTATCACATAACAGCAATTATGCAGGATAGTCCCCCCAACACACATCTTAAGTTTGGTGTTTTACTTTCTCATAGCACTCTCCCTACACTATACAGTTGGTACAAGGAAGACAGTTGGAATTCAAACAACGAATTCACCTATCTCGTAATGGCGCCTGGTACGGATCTTGCAGATTTTAATAAAAAGCTATCTGAGTTTTCTGTTGAATTAAAAGATAAAATAGATTACTCACGCTATAATGCTGAGCCAATAAAGGATATCCATCTTTATTCTAATAAATCTTTCGAACCAGAAGCGAATGGAAGTGCAAAGATCGTTTACTTTCTTCTGATCATTGCTGCTTTCATTATTGTTATTGCCTGGGTAAATTATATCAATCTATCAACTGCGCGAGCAATGGAACGGGCAAGAGAAATTGGTATTCGCAAAGTAATGGGTTCCTTAAAAACTCAACTGATGTTTCAGTTTCTGTCAGAGTCGGCTATTGTAAATGCGCTGGCAGGTTTATTTGCCTTCTTCTTATTTCAGGCGGCTTTGCCCATCTTCCGTGATCTTACCGGGCAATCGTTATCGTTGAATTTTATTGGGGAAAAGAATTTTTGGTATCTGCTTGCTGGGTTAATAAGCGTTGGCTCCATCTTGTCTGGTATATATCCTGCATTTGTCCTTTCTTCTTTTCAGCCTGCTGCAGTTTTGAAAGGCAGATTTCAAGCATCGGTTCATGGACAGAGGCTAAGGAGAGCATTGGTCATATTTCAATTTAGCGCAACTGTAGTTCTTATTGTTTGTTTGAGTGCCGTTTACCGGCAGATCAATTATCTGCGCAATTATGACCTTGGAATGGATATAGATCAGACACTAGTTGTGCGGGCGCCTCGTGTTGACGCAGTGGATTCGCTTTACAAGACATCTTTTCAAAGTTTAAAATCCGAACTGCTTCGCAATCCCGATATACAAAAAATTGGTCGTTCGGATGCTCTTCCGGGATTGAGTTTGCATGAATTGAGCACGACAATGTTCAGAAGACTTGGTGAGGAAAAGGGAAAGGGGAATTATGAATATTATTATTTTCCCATTGATGCTGATTTTATATCAACATTAGGAATGAAACTTGTGGTCGGTCGGAATTTTGAAGATGGCTCGGCAAACAGGGACCAGGTTATTATTAACGAGGAGGCGGTGCTACGACTTGGATATGCAAATGCCGAGGCAGCAATAGGAGGAAGGATCACATTCAGGACGCGAAACGAGGTTGAATATTCAACAATCATTGGAGTGCTAAAGAATTTCCATCAGCGATCTCCAAAGGAAAAACATATTCCTATGCTGTTTTATTATAATGAGAGACTTGACTATTTAACTATTCGTTTGAATGGAGCACATATTGACGAAAGTATTAAATCTGTAAAAATGGCTTGGGACCGGGTTTTCCCGCATGCTTTATTTAACTATTTTTTTCTTGACGAAACATATAATAAACAATATCAATCAGACTCGCGGCTTGGTCAACTCATTGCTACATTTTCAGGATTAGCTGTTTTTATTGCCTGTCTCGGTTTGTTTGGACTTTCATCTTATACAATTGTTCAGCGGTCGAAAGAAATTGGCATCCGAAAAGTGCTTGGGGCTTCCATCAATCAGATCGTGCGATTGCTTTCGCAGGATTTTGTCAAGGTGGTTGTTATTGCATCCGTCTTGGCGATGCCAATAGCCTATTTTGCAATAGATGAATGGTTATCAACATATTCTATCAGGATCAAGCTAAATATATGGATGTTTACTTTGCCAGTATTCGCGATACTGTTAATGGCATTGCTTACCGTCAGCGTTCAAACTATAAAGACTGCTGTCGCTAATCCTGCGAATTCACTTAAGCAGGAATAATATTTAACTAAAGATTAACACAGATGCCTAGTATTTGTCAAAATTTCCACTCCATGCATTAATCTATGGCAAACACCTCACCTAAACTTGCCGTCCACTCCTTCTTAGTAACGCCGTCAAAGTAATCGAAATTAGAAAACATACCGATTCAGTTATTAGCCACGTTGTTACAAAGCTGTTGGGTACGCCATCAGCAAAAATTCCTGTTGCTCTTCCTAATACAAATCCTGATGTATACAAAATCAACAATTGTAATGGTCCTTTTAAATCTTTAAATATTCCAAAAATGCAATAGAGTCCAAACATAAGATGCATCCCTCCATCGACCGCTCTCATCGAACTGGCGGCACTTGGATTGTCAAGCATGATTCCGGCTTGCGCAACCACTGCCTGCGGATCGATCAATGCCTCAATGCCCACTTTGCAAAAAGCCAGGGCCATAAGGCCCAGAAATACCTGTGTGATACGTTTTGTCATATTTTTTTTATTTCCAATAACGATATAAACGAACCTGGCAGAAGTGATAACTTGTGCCAAAAGGGTGACATTTTACGACAGACCGTTTCCTCGAACGTTTGCTCACATGCCGATCATCCGTGATATAATTTATGGCGCTGCAGCCCGTGGTGCTGATGTGGGCTCTCTTTGTGACAAGGCAGGTATTTCGATCGCGGCGTTGAATGATTCTGAAAAGCAGCTTGATTTTGTTTCGGCCTACCAGGTTTGGGAATATGCAGTAAAAATGACCGGAGATAAATTGCTGGGATTACACCTCGGGGAATCTACTAACCCCACTATTCTTGGTTTAATTGGTCACCTGATGCAAAGCAGCCCGACCTTAAAAGATGCGTTTGAAAATGTCTCGAAATATGGAGTGGTTGCTACAGACATGTTTCGATATAGAATTTCAATGCAGAGCAATCGATATGTACTTCAGTTTGAGCCGGCGACACTCTGGTTGAAACAATCACCAGACAGTGCAAGGCACGCTGTTGAGCAAGCCATGGCAGGGACGTTGAATGTTTTTTACCTCCTTTCGGGAAATAGAACTTATCCGGCGCAGACCAACTTTAGTTTTAAAAGACCGGCGCCCTTGGAGGAATATGAGCGTGTTTTTAATTCTAGTCTTTGTTACAACACGGAAAGTAATCAGTTAATTTTTGAGAAAAATCAGCTCGAAAAGAATGTGCTGAGTTATGATAAGTCTCTTTATAAAGTATTCAACGCAATGCTTAAAGAAAAAAGAGCGTCTCGAAAAGAACTTGACAAATTTTCTGAACGGCTGAAGAAAATAATTCTTACTGAGTTTAACGGGCAGGTTCCTCCGATTGAAGTACTGGCTTCTCACATGCAATTAACTGCTCGATCGCTTCAGCGCAAGCTTGAATTGGAAAAAACGACATTTCGAGCTGTTTCAACCACGATAAAAAAAGAACTAGCGAAGCAATTTTTAAATAATCCAGAAGTAAAAGTTGGATACGTAGCAAGTGTGTTGGGTTATTCGGAAGCAAGTGCTTTTCGAAGGGCATTTAAAAGCTGGACGAATACCTCACCCCGAAAAATCAAGAAGTAATGTTGTAGGCAGTATTACCGCTTACTTGCACTCCCTAATTAATAACACCCGATCCAACCAATTCCTCCCCCTCATACCACGCTGCAAACTGCCCTGGTGTTATACCGCGTTGAGGTTTGTCGAAAATAATATAAAGTCCTTCGTCTTTTTTGTGAAGCGTGCAAGCTTCCAAAGGCTGACGGTAACGAATTCGTGCGAGGTATTTCCTGGTCTCATTTACAATTAGCGCCAGATCATTGCGGATCCAGTGTTCATCTGAGTTGGGAATGAAAAGACCTTTTCGATAAAGCCCTGGATGATCTTCACCCATTCCCGTATAAATAACATTTTTTGTGGTGTCAGTGCCAATAACAAACAATGGCTTTTCAAATCCGCCTATGTTTAAACCTCTCCTTTGACCGATGGTGTAGTAATGTGCTCCATTGTGCTCACCTACCACTTCACCAATCTCCGGTGATAAATCGAAAGGCTGAGACAAATGCGCCAGGTCATCATAAGAAACTCCATTCTTAAAAACGTCAGCATTCATGGAAACCTCGATTACATTTCCTTTTTTAGTTTCCAGCCTTTGTTGTAAAAAGTCGGGCAAGTGGACTTTTCCGACAAAGCACAACCCTTGTGAATCTTTTTTCTCCGCTGTTGCCAGTCCTGCCTTCTTTGCAATAGCTCTTACTTCAGGCTTGAGTAATTCTCCAACCGGAAAGAGTGCCTTTGATAGTTGAGCTTGCGTCAGTTGACAAAGAAAATAGCTTTGATCTTTATTCGGGTCTTTGCCAGCGAGCAATTGATAATGAGTTTGTCCGTCCTTTTCAAATTCTCCTTTACGGCAATAGTGGCCAGTCGCTACAAAATCAGCTCCCAGCTTTAATGCTGCATTGAGAAAGACATCAAATTTTATTTCCCGATTGCACAACACATCCGGATTGGGTGTCCGGCCGCGTTGATATTCAGCAAACATGTAATCAACGATTCGCTCTTTGTATTCTTTACTCAGATCAATGGCCTGGAATGGAATTCCCAGATGCTGGGCCACGATCATAGCGTCATTGCTATCGTCGAGCCAGGGACATTCATTACTGATTGTTACGGTGTCGTCATGCCAATTCTTCATGAACATACCAATGACCTCGTAACCTTGTTCTTTAAGTAGGTGAGCGGCCACGCTCGAGTCCACACCTCCCGAAAGACCAACAACAACCCGCTTCCCAGGATTGGCAACGGTTAAGCTATTGGATGATTCATGGAGAATGGGTGACTTCATTACTTATGGGAAGTTAATTTCTCGGTTAGAAGTTCGTTTACCAGTTCGTTGAACCGTTGTTTGAATTCTTCATAATAAATACCTGTTCCCGGGCCTTCAAATCCGGTGCGGATATGTTTTACTTTTCCGTCCCTACCGATGAATATGGTGGTTGGGAATGCAAGTACTCTATTAAGCATTGGCAATGTTTCAGAAGCTTTTGCCTTGTCGTTTGTTCCTGCAATCACAAAATCATAGGGTACTTTTAACTTCTCCTTCATTTTCTTCACGCGTTCACTTGCGTAACCAAAATCACTTTTGCGTTCGTATGCTAATCCTAAAATTTCTACACCTCGATCTTTGTTTTCGTTATACCATTGTGAAAGGAATTTTGTCTCGTCCATACAATTAGGGCACCAGGTTCCAAAGATCTGGAGTATTACTACTTTATTCTTAAACCTTTCATCAGAAGCAGTAATCATCATTTGATTTACATCCGGAAAATTAAAATCAATTTTGTCGTAACCCGTTTTCAAATAAGTTAATGCTTCTGCATCGGGCATCATGGCCTTGTCGTCTTTCAAACCAATCCATGATTCGTGAGAAGTACTGCCTGACCAAAAGTCTCCGAGCAAAGTATGATCATCTTTCTTTGATGCAATAAATAAAAATGAATGATTACCATCGAACGTGCTGAGGTATAATTTATCATTCACCACGTTTCCTTCCAGGTAGCGATAGTCGCCAGTGGTAGTAAGAAAAGTGCCTTCAGCATGGTTGCCCTTCTGTGTGAAAACACCAACCGAAACAGAAGTATCATTCTTATTATTTATAAATTTAACAGAATACTTTCCTGTGAAATCAGTCACAGATTGATCGCTTGTTTTCTCGAACCTGAAATCGTCACCAAATGTTGCTGAGAAAGGCATTCTGAAATTTGGGTCATAATTTTTTAAATAGAAGCCTTTCAGTGTATTGCCATCTACCTTTGCATGTAACACAGCATCAAAGATGTGGAGCACCATTTTTATAGAATCGCCGACGATGCTGACTTCATCCAACAGTAACTCCTCTTCAGCATTCCTCAGGTAGGCCGTATACTTACCCTCTTTGTTGTCAACTCTAAACGTAAAGGGGAGTGACTGGCCTTGCTGTTCAAGAACACCTCTCCAAACCCCAGAATGAACTTCTACGGGTTTTTTGTTGCATGAAATAACCAGGACGGCGGCGGTAAAAAAGTACAGAATTCGCATGGATTTCGGATTTTCTTTTGAGAACGCAAAAATGCACCAAATGATTCTAATTTCGTCGTTGAAAGTGTCTTATTCGTAAAAGTCATTTCAACGAAACGGACCAGTAAATCAACAACTATTGTCAATGTTCCAGGGTTTAAAAGTGCTTGAGTTGGCTTCCGTCCTTGCAGGCCCCAGTGCTGGGCAATTTTTTGCCGAGCTTGGAGCAGAAGTAATCAAAATAGAAAATCTGAAAACGGGTGGAGATGTTACCCGTTCCTGGAAAGGTGCTGGTGAGAATGGAGATATATCAGCCTATTTCTGCTCATGCAACTGGGGAAAGAAATCTGTAGCAATTGATTTGAGTACAACATCTGGAAAGCAAATTGTTCAAAAGCTGGCAGCCCGGTCAGATGTTGTCATTGCCAGTTATAAACCTGGGGATGCTGAAAAGTTGGGAGTTTCTTACGAGCAACTAAAATCAGTCAATCCACAACTAATTTATGGACAGATCACCGGCTATGGTTCGGATAATGAACGAGTGGGTTATGATGCTGTAATACAAGCTGAAGCAGGCTTTATGGATTTGAATGGGGAGAAAGAAGGACCACCTGTTAAAATGCCGGTTGCATTAATAGATATATTGGCGGGACATCAATTGAAAGAAGGATTTTTGCTTGCGTTGTTAAAAAAAGAAAAAACAGGAGAAGGAAGTCTCGTCGAAGTTTCACTTATACAAACGGCAATAGCGTCACTTGCGAACCAGGCGACCAATTGGCTGGTAGCAAAGAAACTTCCTGTCCGTCAGGGATCGTCGCATCCTAACATTGCGCCCTATGGCGAAGTCTTTAATACAATGGATGGCAAAAGAATATTACTTGCTGTTGGGAATGACAAGCAGTTTCAAAATTTAATGGAAGTGTTGAATGATTCTTCGGTAGCAACGCTACCGGATTATTCAACAAACGAAGCGCGTGTTGTTAATCGAAACTCGCTGAATGTCATGCTTACCGCGTTGATAAAAAAAATTGATAGCGAAACTCTCCTGGGTCGCTTACATCATTTCAAAGTACCGGCTGGAAAGATTCAAAATATACAGGAATTGTTTGAGATGCCACAGGCAAAGGAAATGTTGTTGCGGGCAAATGATATTACCGGTGTGCGTAATGTGGCAATACGTATGGAGAATGATATCGATTTACCGTTGCTGCCACCGCCCCATTTAGGGGAGCATACCAAGGAAGTAATGAAAAGTATTGATTTTTAGATCTGATCAATTGATTCAAATGTTTGCAATAAGTTTATTTTAAGGTATGAAAATAATTCTTCCGGTATTTTTCTTGTTTCTGTTCGCTGATCTGACCAATGCCCAAGAAGTTTCTTTCCAGGCGAAAGAAAGTTTCAATAAAGTAAAATGGATTGAAGGCATGTGGATCAGGACTAATTCGAAGCAGGGTCGAACTGGCCATGAGCGCTGGCAAAAATTTTCTTTAACCGAATTGCGTGGATTTGGAGTGACTATGAACGGTGTCGATACCGCTTTCGTTGAAAAAATCAGCATTGTAATAAAAGACAATATTCTTTTTTATGTAGCCGATGTCGTTGAAAACAAGCGTTCAATCTATTTTAAATTCACGGAATTAAGTGATAATGGATTTGAATGCGAGAATCCTGATCATGATTTTCCAAAGAAAATAACTTATCAATGTGAAGGAAATAAGCTAAAAGTCGTGGTCTCAGGCGACGGAAAATCCATCGATTATCTTTTTGAGCGGAAATAGGCTCAATTGACAGGTATTAGAACCGAGGTTCCATACAACTAGCTCGAAATAAAGGGAAAAGTGGTATATTGCTGCTCTTTTCATTTTACAAGACCCGGTTAACCTCTTATTATTTATGCTTTTAGAAAATAACCCTTATACTTCACTTTGGAATAAGTACCGCCCTATGATTTTGAAATTGATGGTGGATTCAGAGAAAGATCCCCAGCAATACAAGTTATTTTCCCATGAATTCAAGGCAGTTGGTATCAAAGAGAAGACAGGGTATTCATTTGTTCTGGAAGTTTATCAGGGTAAGGCCGTCAATAAGATCAAAGGTTCAACAGTTGCACGCGACTTGCTAAGTGTTCTTCAGCAGTCACAAAAGGCTTTCCAGCTAATGAATGCAGCAGTATATGAGTTGAAAATGGACAAGCAATTCATGTTTCATGTTACCCGGAAAGTAGAAGCGGTACAGCCAGAACCAGTTCCTGTAGCGGAAGTTTAACAGCTGGGGAAATTATTCCACAACATCAGATTTAAGTCATAAAAAATACGTGATTCATCGGGCGAGATGAAGGCATAGGTATTGCATGTCTGGCAATAGGCTTTAATCCAATTTTCCCTTGAATAACATATTCCTGAAACGTACCATATTAATCCTGCTTGCAGGTTCTTTGTTAGCGCTTGCCGTGTGGAGCGGATTGCAGGTATCCAATGTTTCCAATGAGCGGGCCGAAGTCAAGAAAGACTATAGCACTCTTAATAATATATCTTATGGACTGCTATCGGTAAACGCCTGGCGCGACCACCTTGTTCGCGTTATAACAAATCGTATTGATGATTTTGAATTTACGCCCGCCCAGGAGGCTGCAATAAAATCGCAGGTGTCAGCGGTCCTTCATGCCGTTATTTACAAAGCTGACAGTATGCTTCAGGTGAAGCAGAAGACAATAGGAGGGAAGCTCAAGAAATTTGCAATTAACACCCTTGTTAATCAGGAAAAGATCCATGATAAAGTCCCCCAGTTTTCTCAAACGATCGTTAATGAATTAAAGAAGCCAAAAAATAAAGAAAAGCTTAAGTTTCTTGTCAAGAGCAAACTAGAGCAATTCGGGTCTATCACGTATGATAGCGCCAATGATGTCATACGAAGCAAAATCTTGCTTGATAAGTACGAAGTGGCTGACGTAGCAACTTTTAATATCTATTCAGCGGTAGTGCTGGATGAGTTACAAAATAGAACTTACTTCTATGCCTATCTTATTATGGGTATCATGGTAGTATTTTTATTGCTGTGGTGGGTACTTAGAAATCAAAGAGAACTACATACACCTTTTTTTATTATTTCTGTTCTCCTGGCGTTGACCGTACTTTTTGTCGGATTAACATCACCCATGATAGAGATTGATGCACGTATCAAGGAAATGAGTTTTCTGCTGATAGGTGAAAAAATTGTTTTCAACGATCAGGTAATGTTTTTTCAAAGTAAAAGTATTGTGGATGTTGTTCATATACTCGTTCAGACTGGAAAGTTTGATTCGGCAGCCGTTGGTATACTTATTCTTATTTTCAGCATTGTTTTTCCCATTGGTAAACTCGTTTCGACCGGTATTTATCTCATTGGAAAAAAATTGAGAAAAAATAAAGTCATACAATTCTTTGCATTCAAATCGGGAAAGTGGAGCATGGCAGACGTATATGTAGTGGCTATTTTCATGGCTTACATTGGATTTAAGGGAATTCTGGATAGTCAGTTGGAAATGCTGAATATGAAAACGGATTCGCTGGCGAGCATTTCCACAAACGATACATCTCTGCAACCTGGATTTATTCTTTTTGTGGCCTTTGTACTTTTTGGACTGATGCTCTCAGTCATTTTACAACGAATAACCTCTATGGAGGATACAGAAATGGATGTCAATAGAACACTGGAGAAACCAGTTCAGGAGAAATTAATATCCTCAAAAAAATAAAATTCGGATTAGGAACTTGGCTCGAAGGTGTTGCAATATCGACAAACTCAGCTTCACTGAAATTTTATTTCACTACGGAGGAATACTACACAGAGAATTCAGGCTAATGAAAATATTATTTTCAAAGTAAAGACTCGGGGGACCTCCGTGTGCATTTCACTCCGTGAGCTCTGTGTTAAATTGCATTTAGCGCATCCATGCGCCACGAGTTTAATTTATTCCTACTCTGCCCTTTACCGAATCGAATATTTTTTTTGAATTAAAGCCAACACCATCTTTAAACACCCATTCAACTTTGCGTATATCGCTGATGTTTTTGGATGGGTCACCGTCAATGACGAGAAGGTCGGCTTCCTTTCCAACTTCAATTGATCCTATTTCCTTTTCTTTACCAAGAGCTGTGGCGCCATTGAGTGTTGCAATTCTAATGGCTTCCAGTGGAGTAAAACCATCTTCAACTAATAATTCAATTGAACGTTGATTTCCATAGCCTGCAATAACTGCACCGTTGCCCGTGGGGTCAGTGCCGACAGTAAGTAGACCTCCTGCATCGGCAAACATTTTTTCCATACGCATTGTATTCTTCAAAGCCTTTTCAAATGTGGCACTTCGTGGACGCGCACTTGTCTTTGCATATTCCTCTCTTGTATTTGTGGCCATTGCCTCCAGCACTTCAGGGTAGGGAGGCGACAGATCGAAGACCGCTAACGTTGAATTGATGCTCACTTTTTTATCTACCAGAAATTTTATCAGGCTTTTCACTTCATCACTGGAAGGGTCTACATCGGCAAGGCCATTATTGGTGGGGCATTCATCTTTTATTTTGTTTTTAGCAAAATCGGTTGAAGCCATAAAGCCATGCTCAAGGTGATCGATCCCCAACCCGGCGGCTTCCCTGTAAGTAATGGAACATAGGTGTCCTGTTACTTTCAAACCACGCTGATGAGCTGTTTCTATGGCAGCCTTCAATGTGGCCTGGTTTATTTTCATGTATGATTTAAATGAGGTCATTCCTGCATCCGCCCAATAAGTGACGAACTTTTTTGCTTCTTCAGGACTTTTTAGAATGAACATCTGTGAAGCAAATGCACCGGAACCTTCGAGATAAGGCGCCGTTATTTCCATGGTAGGTGCTATGATGGACCCTTGTTGTGATTGCTGCTTCAGGCTTATATCGGAAAATGGTTCCAGACTTCCACCGGTTCTTATTGTGGTGACACCTGCTGCCAGGTACAACGGTGGGAATGTTACCGGCAATTGCTTGTAATGAGCATAATATGGTTTGATCGAGATTGCAGGATAATACATATGTTCGTGTAACATCACAAATCCCGGTAAAAGCGCTTTGCCCTTTAAATCTATGACGGTCGCTTCTTTTGGAACTTTTATGGTTTTAATATCTCCAACCGATTCAATCTTCCCGTTTCGAATCACCACAACCTGATTTGCTTTAGGCGTATTTCCTTTCCCATCGATCAAAAGCGCATTAGTAAAAGCGATGAGTGGAGCATCATAATCGATGAAGGCTTTTACTTCCTCTTTGAAAATAGGTTGAGCATAACTGATAACAGTAACAAACAGAACAATAATGGCAAGGAAAATCCGTCTCATATGAATTCGTTATAAAGTCAAGGTAACAATCCTTCGTGGCAGAAGCAATTCAATTTTGTGTAAACCACCGATCACCGATCACTGATTACCGATTACAATTACACCATTACAATACAAAATCTGCAATCACTAAAAGCGCAGCAGCCACTATCCCTAGTACCAACGTTCCCAGCGTATAAATCCTGAATCCGGTTTTTACATCCATCCCTGTTACCTGAGTCACGATCCAGAATAAGCTATCATTTGCATGTGATACAACCATGCCGCCAGCACCAATTGCTACTACGGCCAATGCTTTTGACGTCTCTGATTCAAATCCGAGATTTGTCATCATCGGAGCGAGTATAGAAGCAACCGTAATCATGGCTACAGTAGAAGATCCTTGCGCCGTTTTGATAGCAGCAGTTAGTAAGAAAGGCAATAGTAAACCTATATGTACACCAGCCAATGCATCACCCAGCACATTCGCGATGCCTGAGTTCTGTAATATTTTTCCGAATACACCACCTGCACCCGTTATTAGGAGGATAATAGATGCACTTGATAATGAATTACCGACCCATCCGGTGGTGGATAACATCTGAGTATCAAACTTTTTCGGAAGCATAAATGCCAGCAGCATTCCAATCAGCAAAGCAATGACAGGCTGACCAATGAAAGAAAAAATTTGTAAGACCATGGACTGGTCCGGCGACTCTTTCCCGACATCTACCAGCGATTTGATTACAATGAGGAAAATTGGTAATAGAATAGGAATGAACGACAAAGTAGCGCTCGGTGCTTTTTTAAGAATTTCACTTATTTCTTCTTCTGAAACTTCAGGCGCCGGATCAATATAAGTTTTAGATGCATAAGCAGTAGAATAGAACATTCCAACGAGCATGCAGATAAAACTAATTGGAATGCCATATAAAATGACAAGCCCTAAATCAGCATTAAGAATCCCCGCGGCACCAATCGGACCTGGCGTGGGAGGGACCATGCAATGAGTTGTGATAAGCCCGAGAGCAAGAGCGACTGCAGGACCAGAAAGTGAAATGCCTGCTCGTTTTGATAAACTTTTGTTAAGCGGGCTGAGGATAATGAATCCACTGTCCGCAAAGACCGGAATAGCGACGATCCATCCGATTAATCCCATAGCAGTTGGCACCCTGTTTTTGCCAATAGCTTTTAATATTTTTTCAGCCATGGCAAAGGCCCCTCCTGATTTTTCAAGGAACTCCCCGATGATTACACCGATGACAATGACAAGTCCGATTTTTCCTAACGTGCTGCCAAATCCATCATTGATCGATTCAATAATTATGGCAAGCGGCATTCCTGAGAAAATCCCAAATCCGATTGCTGCAAAAAGCAATGCAAGAAAAGGGTGAACATTAAATTTGGTTGTCATGAGAATGATGAAAACCACGGCGAGCAGAAGCAGGATGACGTAGAGCACCTTTGATTATTTGGACGTAATCAAAGATAGGATTTCTATGTTCTCAATGAAATGGATTTATATTGAGGTCGGGTAGGCTGTGATATTCTAAAAAGGCGCGAGAGGCTTACGCGATATTTTTTTGCAGCAGAGACGCGGAGGAGCTGAGTTTCGGAGAGGTTTGAATGCACGGTAAGTATTAATCTTATTATCTCTGCGTACCTCAGCGTCTTCGCGCCTCCGCGGTGAATAATTTTAGCAGCGAAGCTGCTCTCTAAGAACTCATCCAACGTTTAAATTTTCCCCACAATGTCTTTGGGACCGGAGCTGGCACAACAGGTTTTTCAACAACTCTTTCTTCTACGACTTTAACTGCTTTTGTAGGCTGGGTTACATTTACTTTTTTAAGATAATGTAATGTCCGTTTTTCTTTTTCCAATTCGATCAAAGCCTTTCTCTTCTCTTCTGCCTCACGTGCTTCGCGTTCACGTTGCAATGCAATTGGATTTTTAGCAGGACGTTGCGCTTGATTAGGCCTTTCACGTCTCTGTGTATAGGGAATTCTTTTCTCAGGTCGGGGCTCTTGTGCAATGGCTGGAGGCGGCGCTAGTGAAGATGGCTCTTCAACAATGACTGCTGGCTCTTTCTTTTTTGGTTCAGGGAGCTCGATTTTCCCCAATACTTTTAAACCTGATAGTTCAATTTTTGGGGCTTTTATAACTTCAATTTTTTCTTCCTCCTTGATTTCAGGTTCAGGGATTTCAATGTTAACCAATGACTTTTCAACGACCGGTTCATCAGGTTGTACAATCTCGATCTTTGGTTCTTCGTCAGCAACTGTAACGACATCCTCAGGCAGTCCGTTGGGAGCAAATTTCTGGAGAATCACATTTACATGTTCGTCTTCCAGGCGAGTGTTGCCTCCGGAGTCGATAATGATGGATTTGAGGGCAAGGTAATTTACAATTTCAACGGGCCTAAGCGCCAACTTTCTAGCCAATTGTCCAAGCCTCATACGGGGTTCTCTATTTTAGAATTGATCCGGTGCAAATATAGTTCGGAATTTAAAATTAATTAATATGATTTGATAATTGGCAACCAATTGGGTTCACCCAATGATCGAATCTACAAATCACCGAATCAATAAATTATTTATCAATCGGCGTAAGCTCAACCTTCCTGAATTCCACTTCAGCACCTTCGGCCTGTAAAGCGATCTGACCTTTTTCAGCCGTGCAGCCCGAACCATCATTTACAAGATCACCATTGACCCAGACCTTGATTGTTCTTTCAATACACTCTATGACCATGTCGTTCCACTCACCTACTGGCTTCTCGGAACCATCAGTCAGGTTATAAATCCGACGCAACTTCCCTTCCGTGATTCCCCATTCTTTTCTTGCACCTCTGCGTTTTTCCATATTCGGCACGCTGATGTCTTCTCCTATACACCAGAAATCACCGGCATTTTCGTGATTCATCTGTGCTTCAATGGATTTAGGAAACATACCATAAAGTGTACGCGGCGTTGATGCGTGAACCAGTACGCCACAATTGCCGGGCTTGGCAGCAAAGCGATACTCCACCTCAAGCCGGTAGTTTTGAAATTGTTCGTCGGTGATAAGATGACCTTCCGGTGTGCCCATACTTACAAGTAGACCATCACGAACAAGAAAAGGACTTTTGAATGTAGAGTCGTTATCCATTTTGGGAACATCCGCATGCCATCCGTCAAGGTCTTTGCCGTTGAAGAGATTTTTTGTTTCGGGTTTCTGACAAGCAAGCATTCCAATGGCAATGCATCCAAATAAGAAGATATTTTTCATTTTAAAATTCGATACGGTGGTTCAAATATACGGTTGATTTTTTTGAATGCAGTCGCGCATGGATGCGCTAAATGTAATTCACACGGAGTAAATCCACACAGATTCAAGAAGCTTTATAGATCAAGAAAATATTTTCATTTGCTGCAATTCTTTGTCTTACCGCGTGGATAGGCAGATATTCTCCGTGGAACCTCCGTGCCCTCCGCGACTCTGTGGTAAAATAAAATTCAGCTTCGTTGAATTAGTAACGCAGTCGCCAAATGGAATTATAATTATCTTTGCATGATAAATTATGACCAAAAATATTTCACGGGTAAGTTGCGTACTCCTCTTTCTATTAGTCAGCGCCTACACAAAAAAAGAACCCCATATTCTCCTCGAAGAACAACGATGGATCCACGGCTCTGAAAATTGTAAACTACAGGCAGATCCACTTATTCAAACTGTCAGATATGATGAAACAACATGGATATTTCGACAGAATAAATGCGTCCATTACGAGGCGCCCTTTATGTATTTATTCATTGGTAAAAACAAAGCGTTGCTGGTAGATACCGGAGCGAGCGAAAGTGAAGCTGTATTTCCATTATACGATGCGGTAAACAGGATCATTCAGGGAAAAAATAAAAAAGCTCTACCATTAATAGTTGCTCACACCCACAGCCATAGTGACCATCATGCTGGCGACAAGCAATTTGCTGGGAAACCAAACACGATGGTCGTAGGACTTCAAGTCGATGAGATCAAAAAATTCTTTGGAATAGTTCAATGGCCTGAAGGCGCGGCTACTCTCGATCTCGGCGGAAGAATCCTGGATATCATCCCCATACCAGGTCATCATAAAACTTCTTTGGCTTTCTACGACAGGAATTCTGAACTCCTTCTTACTGGCGATACATTTTATCCCGGTCGTTTGTACGTAGACAATTGGATTGCTTTCAAAAAAAGTATTGCGCGCCTCTATGAGTTTGCTTCTCAGCACGAGGTCGCCTATATCCTTGGAAACCACATCGAAATGTCATTAACGCCGGAAGTTGACTATCCTACCGGTACTACCAATCAACCGGAAGAGCAACGACTACCACTTACCGTGGAGGAATTGGGAATCCTTAATCGCTCGCTCAAAACAACAACGGATGAACCGGAGCGCATGGTATTTGGTAAATTTATCGTTTCGCCGAAATAGTTCTTTTTCATCACTTCTCCATTCTCAGTTTCTCCTTTTGTACTTTTAAAGTATGCTCAGTGGGAGAGATTATCTAAGAGAAGCAAGAAAATTTACGACCAGTCAATACTGGAATACGGGTGTGCGTATCACAACTGGTGTAATGTTGCCGACTCTTTTGCTTGAACATTTTGGTTTACTGGCGGTGGGTATGCCTTTTTTATGGGGAGCTCTTTTTGTCAGCATCACCGATGCACCTGGACCTATCCATCATCGCCGCAATGGCCTTTTGGCGGCGGTAGCTTTCAATTCAATCACTGTTCTCGTTACGACAAGCCTTCACGACTATCAGGCGTTTTTGATAATTGAAATTATTCTTCTCAGTTTCTTTTATTCCATGTTCGGAATTTTTGGGAACAGAGCTCAGGCCATCGGTACACTGGCAACGGTGATCATGTTGCTGAATCTTGTTCCCCACGGATCGTATACAAATCCTTTAAGCGATACGCTCCTCATCATGTCTGGTGGATTATGGTATACAGCTTTCAGTCTATTGCTTTACCGCATACGTCCTTACCGATTGGCTGAGCAGGCAGTAGGGGAGCATTTGATTGCTATCGCTGGTTATCTCCGTGCAAGGGCTTCTCTTTACAGAGAGGGTTCAGCCGTTGATGTCAGCTTTACAAGGGTAATGGAAGAGCAAAGCACGGTTTTAAAATCGCAGGAGCAGGCGAATGAGATTCTATTCAAGACACGGCAATTCGTTGCCGATGCAAGTCCGAGAAGTCGCAGTATGATGATGATCTTCATTGATTCTACTGATTTGCTGGAACAGGTAATGAGTTCTTATCAGGATTATCAGCAATTACACCGGACGCTTGGCCATACGGGTCTCCTTAACAGATTTTATGATGTCATACTGAAAGTAGCTGACGAACTTGAGCGGATAGGATTGATTGTTCAATCAGGTTCTGCTGTCAGGGATGATGTGTCATTGGTCATTTCATTTCATGAGTTAGAGGAAACTCTTAAGCAGGGGCGGGCACAGGCAAACGATCCCGATGAGATCAGTAGTCTGAGAGCGATGGAAAAAACACTGTCGAGTCTGCGCCGGATTGCAAATCTTCTGCAGAGATTGGTTTCATACACACGACTGGAAATTAAAATACCTACAACCTTTGCTTCGATCGTAGAAGAAAATAAGATAGTAGTCGCACAGCCTATTAGCTGGGAAATTATTCTTGAGAATCTAACGCTGAAATCCAATACATTTCGTCATGCGGTTCGGTTGACGGTTGCTATGTTAGTAGGGTATGGCATTTCATCTTTTTTCTCGTTGAGTCATATTTATTGGGTGTTGCTTACCATTGTTACTGTCCTTCGTCCCGTTTATTCAGTATCACGCCAGCGCAATATTCAGCGACTCGGAGGAACATTCCTTGGAGCATTGCTGGCGGCAACGGCGCTCTACTTTATTTCTGATCGTGCTGTGTTATTGGCAATAATGATATTCAGTATGGTCATGAGCTATAGTCTTTTGCGTATGAATTATCTCGGCTTTGTGCTGTTCCTTACAGTATATATTATTATCACGTTTCATTTTCTTAATCCCGCTGAGTTTACTACGCTTATTGAGCAACGATTACTTGATACAGTAATCGGGTCCGTTATCGCGGGACTTGCAGCAAGATTTGTACTTCCTGTTTGGGGAAGGGAAGAAATGGAAACCTCCTTCCGGGAAATGCTCACTGCTGAAAGAAATTATTTCGATGCGGCATGGCAGGCAGTGCTTGATAAAACGACTCAGATAAAAGGTTATAAGCTTGCGCGGAAGGATGTAGTCGTCGCCTTAACAAATCTGTCAGACAATTTTCAACGGGTATTAAATGAGCCAAAGGCAATCCGGCAGGCGGAGCAACTTCACAAATTTGTAATCGCCAGTCATATCCTTACCGGGCATATTGCTGCCTTGTCGAGAGAAAAGGTATCGGAAGAATTGTCTGGTTCGCAAGAGGCGATAACATTGGTTCGTTCTATCCGCGACGAGTTTAAGTTGACGGAGAATAATTTGAAGAATACTTCTGAGTTCGCACCAGATGTGCCGGAAGAAATTGCGATGGAATTCAGTCGTATCCCGCGTCAGCTATCGATCATTTATACATTGGTCCACGAGATCAGATTGATTTCTGAAAAAGCGGGAAGATAGGATGGAAGCTGTAGTTGTGTGACCTGATCTCGAAGATTTTAAGAGCCATGATAATAGCTTATATAGTAGCTCGCACGGAACGCGCTACAAGCGAGTTCCATAACCAGTTATTTATCGGGTACCGGATGTCTAAAAAAGACTATTCCAAATAATACTGCGAAAACGACGTAAATAAGAGTTGTTACTTGAAAAATTGCAGTGTGGCTCAATGAATACCCTTTTATTAAGGCAAGCGCACCAATCGTAAAATGAGTTAAATTTCCTATCGCTATTGGTCGCGAGTAAATTCCGCCAATCAAATTCGCTTTTGCTGTCCAGTTTATCATTGCAAATGCAAAATACTGAGCTCCTAAAATTTGAAGCATTAAGGCATCCAGCGTCGTCCCTGTCGTAGAGTTCAGATAGTTTTGTATTTCATAGGGAAGAAAGGAAAGGACTATTCCGACTATACCCATGATTATTGAACTCATTGTCATTAGTAGCTTTGTATTCATATGAAGTTAATTAGTAGATATGCCTAAAAAGTCATAAATCTGGGAAGAAAAATATTGTCATTTGCAACGAGGTTCTTTTTTTATTATCCATTTATTCATTCACGCAAATCAAAATAAAATAGCTATGAGGAAATTTACTTTGAGTTTCATAATGCTCCTGTCTGTAGCGTGTGCCTATGCACAGGAAAAGCCCAAAACTGATGTCGAATACCTGGATGTTCCTGCGCCTAACACCTATCCGTTTTCAGGTGCAGTGCGTGTAGGTAATATGCTTTACTTGTCGGGCGCTCTGGGAAGCGATGCGACAAACAAAAAGCTGGTCCCCGGTGGAATTGAAGCAGAGACAAAACAGACATTGGAAAATATTAAAGCCACGCTCGAGCGAAATGGATCAGACCTTGATCATGTGGTGAAGTGCACTGTGTTTATGGCGGACATCCAGGAGTGGCCGAAAATGAACGAAGTGTACAAAAAGTATTTTCTTAAGCATTTTCCAGCGCGAAGTGCAGTGGCAGGAAGCGGGTTGGCATTGGGGGCAAGAGTGGAAATTGAATGCATCGCGGTGCTTCGCGAATGATTTTTCTGTAACCTTTCGGGAAAGGTTAAGTATTACTTGCAAATCCCTTCATCTATGAAAAATATATCACTGCGAATAATGCTTTTTTACCTGCTGATAACGGCAATTTCGTTTACCGGCTTTAGTCAGGATGTCAAGATCAAGGGAAAAGATAAAAACGACCAGAAGCTCGACAAGAATAAAGAGGAAAAACACAAGGATAAGTACAAAGCTAAAGACAAGAATAAAAACCAGGTTAGTGTAAATGTGGATGTTGAAAAGCTGGTGAAGTTAAGAACGGAAACAGAGACCTGGACTGACGTGAATGTCGATATAGAAGACATGGACTTTGATGTCGATGTTGATATTGATTTAGACATAGACATTGATATTGATGTAGACGAAGACATGGATGTTGATATTGACATCGATGAGGATATGGATCTCGATATCGAATTTGACGAAGACTGGAACGACGAAGAGTGGGAGGAAGAAGGTGAGGAGGAAGAGCCTGGAGTGCAAATAGCAGTTTAAACCGGGTGTGTAAATTAAACTGTGTCAGTTAATAATTATCGTAATCATACCTGATGTTGGAATGTGGTCAACTCCCACGTATCCACTGGAGTGCAATGTTATAAAATTTAGTTTGGAGTTGTCCATCATTTCGACATCAATGC
>JANYDR010000554.1 GCA_025363495.1 Cyclobacteriaceae bacterium
TTTTTGGGATCTGCGTGGTGTTTGCGGCTACTCAGCTATTAGAAAACATTCTTGGTGATACTTACTGGAACAAGTTGATTTCATATACATTCTCTTTCCTGGCTACTGTATATTGGATTGACTTTCTTTCGTTGGGATTACTAAGAAGAAACAAAACGGTTGGCAGGCTTTACAGACCAATATTTTTATTCTTTAATGCAATAAGTTTAGGATTTATCTATCGTCCTTTTCTGCAAATAATCTCAACAAACGTTAACCGATGGAAGGCCGGTCTTTTTCTTATAATCCTTTTCTTTGCTTCTTCTTTATCTGCCTACATGTCTCTGAGGAATATCTTTCATTGGCCAAATATTTTCGATACCCGTCCCTTTAAAGCAACGGAAAGAGGATACTCCAGTGACAATTATTATTTAGACCGCATCCATGATGACAGCAGAGTAATCAGGGCTTGCATTCAATCCGATTTTATAAAAGATAATTACGTCAGAGTATTCATTCCCTACAGATCGGAATATGCAGAATACATTTCAAAAGAAGGAAAACAGACTTTCTCCGAAATTGTGACTGTCTATTTAAATGATTCCCCTCCAATCAACATCAAATGGCTTGAGTATAACCGAAGCAATGCCAGTCAAACCGGTATTATCGGATATTTACCTATTACAAATTTATCAGAAGGAGAAAATGAAATCACCATTAAAATCAAAGGCCAAACCTACCGTGATGAAAGTGATGACAAACTTGTTATTCCATTCTGGAAAGAATAGATCAATTCACCGACCAACACTTTTTTTGCGCTCTTCCTGAGAAATAATAATATATTTCCCGTGAATACTCAAGCTTTAAACGTTATGCCTATCACTTTAAACTCCTTAACCAAATGAAACTTATTCTCGCCGTCCTACTAACGTTTGCACTGCAGGCTTCTTTCGCCCAATATCCCCTGGTGCTTACCCAGCGCGATCAGGCCAAAGTGATTGATGATCTTCTTGACGACCGCCTTCGGAATCTCCTGCCTGTTCTTATGCGCAGGGAAGGTTTTGATATGTGGGTTGTAATCTCACGTGAATACAACGAAGATCCCGTTATTAAAACTTTATTACCAGCAACATGGATGGCGGCACGTCGTACCACGATGCTCGTTGCTTTTGATAAGGGAACTGAAATTGAATACCTGGCCGTAGCTCGTTACGATGTTGGAAAGGTTTTCAAACGCGCATGGGAACCAGATTCAAATCCCGATCAGTGGGCACAACTTGGAAAAATTATTGCTGATCGCAATCCTAAAAAGATCGGCGTGAATAAAGCTCCATCCTGGGGACACTCCGATGGATTGACGTCAAACGACTATGATAAACTTATCAGTGTTTTACCGAAAGCACTTCAACCTAAAGTTGCGTCGGCAGAAAAACTCTCTGTTGCGTGGCTCGAAACCCGTACTGAAAAAGAAATGGTTATCTATCAGCAAATATGCCGTATAGCCCACACTATCATTGCTGAAGGATTTACCGACAAAGTAATCCAGCCAGGAGTAACTACCACTGAAGATGTGGTTTGGTGGTATCGCGAAAAAATTAAAGAACTGAAATTAGATACATGGTTCCATCCTTCAGTTGACATTCAACGCAATGAACCTGCCGCTGTTACAGCAAAACGTCAATGGCCAGTGGTGATTTTGCCCGGCGATTTTCTTTGGGTGGATTTTGGAATCTCTTATTTGAGATTGAACACGGATACTCAGCAGCATGCTTACGTTCTTAAAGCCGGCGAGACCGAAGCTCCTGAATATTTAAGAAATGCTCTTAAAAAAGGAAACCGCTTACAAGACATCCTTACTTCCAACTTTAAAGAAGGCAAAACCGGTAATGAGATTCTTGCTGATTCACGCAAGCAAGCAATCGCAGAAGGTATAACTCCTTCTTTATATACTCATCCCATTGGCTTCCATGGTCATGCTGCTGGTACAACCATTGGTCAGTGGGATTCACAAGGCGGAGTTCCGTTTACGGGTGACTATCCTCAGCATTTGAAAACAGCTTACTCAATCGAACTGAATTGTTCTGTAAATATTCCTGAATGGAAAAAGGACGTTCGGATACAGTTGGAGGAAGATGGTTTCTTCGATGAGACAGGTTTTCACTATATTGATGGTCGGCTAACGGATCTAATTTTGATACCGAAGGCTATTGCCAACGCGAAGTAGGTATCGGGGGTAATGTACTTTGACATTCGAAATTCGAAATTGGACATTTAATATTTGTATTTAAAATATCGAACGCCAAACGCAGAATTTCAAATGTCGAAGTAGTTGCATTTTTGATCTTAGTTTCCGCTAAATCTATAAAGACTTAACTATCTAATGAGATTATTACGAGCAGTACACACCCTCTACGGTTCGTTTGTATTCCTCGTTCTCTTTCTCATTTTGTTAATTCCGTTACTGGTTCCAATAATCTTTCCCAAAAAATTCCGCTGGGTTGGTGTTATCAACAGATTGTGGGCAAAATTGCTGTTCATTTTTGTTATCCTTCCTTATAAAGTGGAAAGTCGCTCTGGACTTGATCTCAAACGACAATACATCTTCTGCCCCAATCATTTTTCTTATCTCGACATTCCCACCATGGGACTAAATCCTGTCAACACGGTATTTGTTGGCAAGAATGACATGAAGAAGGTTCCCCTTTTTGGATTTATGTATGGCAGGTTACATATCACGGTCGACCGCAACCGGCTAAAAGGCAGATACGACAGTTTTATAAATTCACGGCAGGCGATTGAAGAGGGCAAGAGTCTTGTGTTTTATCCAGAAGGTGGAATCTATACGAAGAATGCTCCGGAGATGGTTCCTTTTAAGGATGGCGCTTTTAGACTGGCAATCGAAAAACAAATACCCATAGTACCCGTCACCATTCCCTACAATTGGATAATTTTGCCACCCGATGAGTTTTTGCTCAGGCAGGGAAACGTTCGTGTAATTTTCCACGAACCCGTTGAAACCACCGGCATGACAATAGCAGATGTCGACCAGTTGAAGCAAAGAGTATACAATACAATTGAAGAGGAATTAAGAAAGCATAAATGAAAATTGACAGGGCACTTCTGGATAAAATTGCGCATCTCTCACGACTTGAGTTTGAAGAAAAAGATGCTGATAAAATAATGAACGAGATGAGTGCCATCGTCACGTGGGTGGAGCAACTTAAAGAAGTAAATACTGATGGCGTTGAGCCTCTCACCACTATGAGTCATGAAATAAACGCCTTGCGCGAAGATGAAGTGAAGCCGCACCTTCCTCATGATAAAGCCTTACTGAACGCTCCTAAAAAAGACGCTGATTATTTTCGCGTACCGAAAGTCCTGGAGTAACCACAACGGCCAAACATGTACATTTTACAATTCTGGAAAACCTGGACACCCGTTTACCGACGCTTATGGTGGATCATGCTGGTTGCATTTATGGCGTCACTGGCGTTCGTAGTCATCTCATTAATCCAACAACCCGGACCAGTATTCACGTGGCAGCAACTTCAGGAGCTGAAGCGGCAGGATATTCCTATATATAATGTTGAAGTGGGCGGTATTGATCTGCCAGTGCAAACTGAAAATTATATTTTGTTTGAACGATGGCTGGGGAATCCTATTCAGATAAATTCCCAGGCCCTTGATATATACCTGATCTTCTTCTCTGCCGGGTTGGTGATTCTGCTTGCAATACTATCAGTACTTCCCCGCTTTTGGTTTCTGGCAGGTGCGGGTGCGATGGTATTTATGATTTCAAGTTTTCAATTGGAAGCTCTGGAAATCTTTGGCCTTGGGAATAAAATTCCTACGATCGCTACAATGGTATTGTTTATAGTTATAGGACTTTATTATCAGTTCCTGAACATTACCGCTTCGTTCTTACAGCGCATTCTGATTCTCCTTACATCAATAATTTTTATTGGGCTAATGATTGCTGGATTTTCCGAAACTCCCCATCCTCTCAGATACTTATCAATTCATACACTTCCATCATCGATCGTTTTACTATTGATCTTTATAATTCTAATTGCTCATGAGATCATGGCGTCCTTTGTTTCGCTCGTGGGGAAAGGCACACGCAATTCAAAAACCCTTCGACATTATCTAACCATCAGTATTTTCTACCTGGTCAATCTCTGGCTGGCATACCTCGATCGAATAAACTATATCGATTGGGCATTCACCATTCCACCCATCCTCTTGCTGATTATCTCAGGAGTTCTTGCCATCTGGGGGATCCGCCAACGACAACCTCAGTATGAACAAATCATACCGGCTGATCCTTTTGGGGTTTATGTAATTGTGTCTCTTGGTATAATTTCATTTTCAACATTGGGTTTATTCATCGCATCATCAGAAGATGTCGTATTGCTTTCATTGAATGACCTGATTTTATATGCACACATCGGTTATGGAATGATCTTTCTTCTATACGTGATATCCAACTTTCTTCCGATGCTCGCATCAAATTTTCAGGTATATCGCGTGTTGTATAAACCGACTGTGATGCCATATTTCTCGTATCGGATCGCAGGGTTGATCTTTACATTAGCATTTGTATTCTATCGTAGCTGGATCGTACCGGTAAACCATTTTGTCTCCGGATATTATACAGCTCTTGGGGATTTATATGCATCAGAAGATGATCCGACATTGGCAATGGGATACTACAAACGGGCCAATTTTTACGCCTCCTATAATCAACATGCAGCAACAGCGCTTGCCGAAATAGAAGCCGGAAGAGGTAATTCCTTAAAAGAAAGAAATTACCTTAATGATGCAAATTCTTACAAGCCAACAGAATTCACACTTATAAGCGGAGCACAAACTTATTACGGAAATTCATTGGAGCATGTATTGGAACTTCAGGAGGCTAGTGAACTTTTACCCCGAAGCGGAATCATCAAAAACAATCTCGGCCTTGCTTATTCAAGACTGGGAATGACGGACTCTGCTTACAGGTTTTTTATTGAAGCCGGAAAAAATAATGCTACTCAAGCCTCAGCAGAAATGAATTTACTTGGCGTAATGGCCGATACCGATGTGAATATTGATCCTGATTCCGTCTATAAGCTTATTAGTACTAACCAGACCAGAGTAAAAAGTAATGTGATCGCTATCGCTAACCACCAGGCGAAGTTGATGGATATTAGTACGGAATTTCCAAAAGATTCAATTCTAAACTTATTTTCAGCCACACTAATCGGTAACTACATTACAAATCATATCAATAAACCTGACACTACTTTTCTATCAACATGCATTTTATTTGCACACAATAAAAAGAATAAACATTTTAG
Source organism: Cyclobacteriaceae bacterium (assembly GCA_025363495.1). Lineage (GTDB taxonomy): Bacteria > Bacteroidota > Bacteroidia > Cytophagales > Cyclobacteriaceae > ELB16-189. The sequence goes on from JANYDR010000554.1 coordinate 5,322, forward strand.
TGAACTCATTCTCGTACCAGCCGCAAAAGCTCTTTATGCTGCAGGACAAGTGAACAGGTCGTTTCAATTACTTCAGGAAGTCATTTTTAGTTCAAATAATCCAGGTCCTCACAATACTACCCTGGCATTGTGGTCACTTGATCAGGAGAAACCAGACGTAGCAATGTCTTATTTGAAATATGCAATGTATAAATCTATCCAGGCGCCTCTCGTCAATGTCGTAGCGATTGCTGAAACAGGAAAGATCAACGAGGCAATTATTGCATGGGACACTCTTCATACACGAAAAGATTCTGTAACACGTTCAATTGCTGAAAGCATGAAACGGGTATTGGGTGGCCCGGTCTCATGGTTTGCTGGTTTTACGAACAAAGAGAAATATCAATACCTGCGTTACCGTGTATCCATCGAAGATTCAGTACAGTTTACAAGTCTGCTGAATCAACTCGCTGACGAGGATCTCAAAGCCAAAGCAATTCTTGACAGATCAAAGAAATGGTTTGATCAGGATGAAATTGGAAAGGCTGCCAGAATGTATCAACGCTTGCAAGGACTTCACCTTACCGATATGGTATTGTTTGCAAAGATTAAATATTATGAGTTGCGACTTTTTGCAGCGCAAGGATACCAGCCGTTGATCGATGAGCAAATCAAAAAAGGAGTCTTGTTTGGCCCTTACCATGAAACAGAACGTATCTATTACGAAGCATTAAGATCAGTTGCTTCCGGAGATTCAATGCAAGCAATGAAAAACTTCCACTGGCTTGCTGTTAATAATTCCTATTTTGACGAAGGGGTTGTCGCATCTGCATCATTTTTTAAGGATCACGGAACCAACAAGCGCAAGTCATATCTGATTTTGTCAGAAGCCTTGCAGGCCAATCCAAACTCCGTAAAAATTCTGAAGGCCTACATTCCGGCAGCACGCGCGAGTGACTACGAT
>JANYDR010000570.1 GCA_025363495.1 Cyclobacteriaceae bacterium
AGACTTAGGTACAGCTGGTTTGACTTCAATAAGCTTCCCTTTAATTGCAAAATTCTGATCTTTTACTAATTTATCTACAGTTTCTTTAGATTCAAAAGTAACAAATCCAAAGCATCTTGAAACTCCTCTATCAGAGTCAAATAGTACACTTGCTTCTTTAACCTGCCCAAATTCTGTGAAATAATCTTTAAGATCTTTATTTGTTACTGTAGGATCTAAACCTCCAACAAAAATTTTTTTCTTAGAATCCATCATTTCTTCTTTTTCTTTTCCTTCTACTGCAAATTTCACATCTACTATTTTTCCATTTATTTCATGTTTTCTATTCATAATTCTACTTTTAGCTGTTTTGTTTGTATCTTCAATAGCTACAAATGCATAGCATTTTGACTTTCCTGATGGTTTATGAATCATAAGAGTACACTCTATAACTTTACCAAAGGTGTCAAAGTATGATTTAATATCACTTTGAAGAGAAACATAATTGAGCCCACCTATGAATAATTTAACAATGTTCTCTCGCCCATAGTCGGTATCTTCGTTCATGCTCATTGAGTTATTATTATTTTCATCCCAATAAAAATCAATCCCATCAAATGGATGGGCGATAATTTTGTCGGAAAGTAGCGACCCATCTTTCCAGTAGGACAACGTGTCACCCGCTCCGTAATAATAAAAGTATAACCAACCTACGGCGAGACCCGCCAGCAGTTTGACGAGGAGCGCGGTCCAGAATAGTACTTTGAGTGAGTTCGGTTGTTTTGCAGACATCCACCATGCAATACCAAACAGGACCCCAAGATTTAATAAAATAATTTCAACAATCATTTTGGCGGACGCATTAGAGAAGCCCCAATATTACAGTTGAGGCAGTTCTTTTGCTGGCAAAAGTTATTATATAATTCGATCAATCCCTGCGAATCAAAGGAAGTCTTGGAAATAATTCCTAACTCTTTCCACGCCTGCGTAATCTTATTTTGCTCCGCAGGAAGTTGTTGCAATATCTTAAGGGAAAGATCTACCCATTTCTGCTCATCAATCATCCTGCCATAGGCAACCCAAACAGGTGCAATTGTATTAATAATTACATTTTCAATACTCATTTGACCTAACTCATGCACTTCACTTTTAGACTTCTTTGAAAACTGATAATGACTCAGCCAGTACGAAGAAGGCATTGCTGTAAAAAGACTCATCAAGCCTTTTATATCATCGACCGAAAGAATTGCAGAAAAAAGATTCTGACGAGAGTGCAGTATTGCTCCGAATTGTGCCAGCCTCAATGATGGAAAATTGGCAGGTCGCAGTCTCAGAAATCGCCACTGAGCTTTCGACATCTTCTTTTGAAGCAGTGAATATTTTTGAACGAGCAGACGGTGCTCGCGCTGAAGTTTACTATAATACTCATCCCCTTTTGATGATTCAAGAAATCCTGCCTGACCAAACAGCAGAGCCTCAATCTGCTCCCGTTTATCCGAATGCTTTCGAAGTATTTTTAAAGGGAGCAATCTTGCCAATTGAAAAAATGGTTCTGAATTAATCTTAAAACCGAAATTGCGGGCCAGTAATTGATAAAGTGTTTCTTCCCAATTATTTCTATTTTGAGTGTATAGTGCTCTCGCCTCTTCCGCCTTTCGTTCTAATCGTTCCATCAATGCCTTCTCCACCATCGAAAGTTTGGTAATATCATTCACATCAGGTAATGATCGCTGACATGGGATGGAAAAGGAACTGCTCACTAGCTGGCGATAAGTCTTGATCAAAGATTCATCGACACGACCCTTCAGTTCGAGGGTAGGTAAAAGTGTTTTATCCTTTCTAATAATTTCCTTGTCCTGTTGCCATACCAAATGCAGGATCACATTATCATAAGCCCTGTCCACATCATGATGATGGACGTTCCATTCTGAGGATACCGTATGAATCTCAACACTTCCCACCCAATCAATACTTCCGATTTTTATACGAGCATTCGAGAAATCAGGGCCAGCATTCGTGTTTAATGTTCCGGGGTTGAATATTTCAATTTTTTCACCGTCGAAGGTCATTAGTTCCTTCTTATTGAAGTACTGGAGCTGCCAGAGGTAGGATAGGAAGGATTCGTGCATGGGGGGGGAGCTTAAAGGCTTGTTGATCAAGTATTCTTTTAGATCATCCGGCAGGTAAATTTTTAAAATATTGATTTATATAAGTCCATTGACCTTCCTGAAATAAGTTAGTGCAATTAAAATTTATAAGAATGCCTTTTGGTTTTTCCAACAATCTCATATAAGTCATAAGCTTGGTGACAAAGATTGGAACCATTGTATCAGTCGCCTTTAACTCAACAACAATCTTATTTTCAATTAAAAGATCACATCTTAATTCAACATGCAAATCATATCCTTTATAGCTAATCGGCACTATTAATTCAGAAGAGCTTGATAAGCCGCGAAGTGTTAGTTCGTGCCTAAAACATCTATGGCATACACTTTCAAGAAGTCCAGGTCCTAGATTCTTATGAACCTCAATGGCAGCACCAATTATCTTGTATGTCAACTGATCAATACCTGCTTGGATGTAACCATATGTCTTTTGCGTTTCTACGATGTAGTAAATTTCGAAGAACAGATGATATTATTTAAGCTTTACAAAATATGTTTTCCGGACAAAAAGTATCCAAGACTAAAGCGAAAATTCCTTATTTATAATTTTCTAAACACATAGAATCATAGAAATACAAAGGCTTCATAGACTATCCTGCCAGGAAATCTCCGATGGAATTACAAGCTTATTGAGCGAATCTTCTATCTAGCCAGTCGAGAAGTGGCTAATAAACAATCATAAAAACTTTGTACTTCTATGATTCTATGTGTTTCAAATTTCCGAGAATGGGCGTCAATATCTACTATTTTAGCAATTAGTTTTCCAGACAAAAAACAAGCGCTAAAGTCAAGGCCTTTCCTATGATTTTCTAACACACACATTGTGCACATACAGGGAAAAATAAAGGCTGGGGGGAAAAGAAATTCTTTGATTTTTACGTAACCCCATTTTGCTCGAGGTACTTACTCATTTCCAATTGTAACTTCTGGGATTCTCTCTTTGCCGCTTCGGCAAAATCCCTACCGGATGAAGCATAAATAATTGCCCTTGAAGAATTGACGAGCAATCCACAATCTTTATTCATACCCATTTTTGAAACTTCCTCTAAGTCTCCTCCCTGCGCACCCACTCCAGGCACGAGGAAAAAATGTTCAGGTGCCAGCTTGCGAATTTCTCCAATCTTATCAGCACGCGTGGCTCCGACAACATACATCATGTTTTCCGGCGTGCCCCATTGTTGGGATTTCAGAATTACCTCTTCATATAACTTTCTTCCTGTCTTTGATTCCAGCAATTGAAAATCAGCGCTTCCCGGATTGGAGGTATGCACCAGCAGGACCACCCACTTATTCTTAAATTCTAAAAAGGGTTTTACGGAATCTTCACCCATATAGGGAGCAACAGTGATTGAATCAAAATTCATCCGTTCAAAAAAGGCCTTGGCATACAACGAGGCAGTATTACCAATGTCGCCCCGTTTGGCATCCGCTATTGTAAATAAATCCTTTGGGATGTACTCTATTGTTTTTTGCAAGCTCTCCCACCCCTTTGGTCCCAAAGCCTCATAGAAAGCAAGGTTGGGTTTGTAAGCGACACAATATTCATGCGTGGCATCAATGATTTGCTTATTGAATTCAAAGACAGGATCAGGGCTTGCGAGAAGGTGTGCGGGAATTTTTGAAAGATCAGGGTCGAGTCCAACACAGAGGTAGGAGCCCTTTTTCCTGATTTGTTCTACAAGTTGAGCTCGTGTCATCAAGTTTTAATTCGTTATCTGTTAGTTGTTAATCGGGTTCGCACTTATCACGATCAACGGATAACCATTAACTCTTACCTCAAATCAATTACCTCCACTCCCGGATACTTCTTAGGATCAAACGTAAAGAACGTATCGTCCGCCTTGACAGCAGGATTAAATTTCGTGATCAAATATTTGTAACGATTTCCTGCTTTGTCAAACATCACCCAACTTTGAATGCTCTTATCTTTCTTTACGATATTCATCCGAACTTTGAAATATTGAGCGTCCTTCTTTTCCGGTATCAGGTCGACGACCTCACACATTACCCCACCTTCAGTCTTGTCTTCAAGGTAGATGTATTTAAAACCTTTCTTATAAATCTCGTAAAACTTGGAAGGATTGAGATCGTCAGAGTTGGGATCAAAATTGTCGACGTTGACTTCCTTGGCGTCGGGTAAATAGGTCCAGATCGTAGTGCCATTATTAACAACCTCCTGTTCAGGCAGTGTCAGTTTATATTTATCGCCCTTTACTGTCATTTTACCTTTAAACTCCTCATTGATCTTTTCTACATCGTTTGTGAGTGTGTAGGAAAAGTTTGCTTCAAACGACGGCACCAGTTTGTATTTCTTTGACATTGCCTCCAGGATTTCCAGGGCCTTGGGGTCGTACTGAGCAAAAAGTCCACTGGTAATAGCAGAGAATAGTGCGAGAAGAAAGTGCTTTTTCATTAACAGAATTCAGGTTTTATTAGGTAGCGCACGCAAATTTAATTATTGGCCGTGCTTTTCTTTCAGACTACTCAATAATTGTTCCAAACTAAGTTGATCGGGGATTAAAACCTCCCTGGCTTTGGATCCTTCAAACGGCCCAACAATACCTGCCGCCTCCAATTGGTCGATCAACCTTCCTGCCCTGTTATATCCAAGCTTCAATTTTCTCTGAATTAGTGAAGTGCTACCCTGCTGATGCATGACTATCAGGTTGGCTGCTTCTTCAAAGAGCGCATCCCTATCAGAAAGATCAATGTCATTTGCTGCATTCTCTTCTCCTTCAAACTCCGGAAGCATATATGCAGAAGAATATCCTCTTTGTGCACCAATAAAATCACACACCTTCTCAATTTCAGGAGTATCAACAAAAGGGCTCTGAAGACGGATCACATCTGAACCGGAAGAAAACAGCATATCTCCCATACCTACCAATTGATCAGCACCACCCGCATCGAGAATTGTGCGCGAGTCTACTTTTGACGTCACACGGAAAGAAAGTCGTGCGGGGAAGTTAGCTTTAATCACACCTGTAATAACGTTCACAGAAGGTCGCTGCGTTGCCACAACCAAGTGAATGCCAATCGCACGCGCCAGTTGGGCAAGACGTGCAATAGGAGTTTCTACTTCTTTACCTGCCGTCATCATCAAGTCGGCCAACTCATCAATCACCAACACTATATAAGGAAGGAAACGATGCCCCTCTTTCGGATTCAACTTGCGTGCAATAAACTTGACATTGTATTCCTTCAGATTGCGGACACCTGCATCTTTCAGAATTTCATAACGGTTCTCCATCTCAATACAAAGTGAATTGAGCGTATGAACAACTTTCTTGGTGTCAGTGATGATCGCCTCTTCACTATTCGGAAGCTTGGCGAGGTAATGTCGTTCGATCTTGCTGAACAATGACATCTCGACTTTCTTCGGATCGACCAGCACAAACTTCAACTGACTCGGATGCATCTTGTACAGCAATGATGTGAGGATGACATTTAATCCCACCGACTTACCTTGCCCTGTAGCTCCAGCGACAAGCAAGTGAGGCATCTTGGCAAGATCAATAACCAGCAGCTCATTAGAAATTGTTTTTCCGATGGCAATCGGCAATTCTTTATCTGTCTTTTGAAAACGTTCTGTAGCAAGCACCGAACGCATGCTCACCATCTCGCGATTTTTATTCGGGACTTCAATACCAATAGTTCCTTTTCCAGGAATTGGTGCAATGATCCGGATGCCAAGCGCTGACAAGCTAAGGGCGATATCGTCTTCAAGATTTTTAATACGGGAAATCTTTACACCCGCTTCCGGCACAATTTCATAAAGTGTAACTGTCGGACCAATCGTTGCTTTGATGCTTTGAATTCCAATTTTAAAGTTAGTGAGGGTCGCTAGAATTTTATCCTTATTCTGATTCAGCTCTTCCTGCGTCACCTGTACTTTCCCGACTTCAAATTCATTGAGCAATTCAAGCGGCGGAAATTTATAGCTGCTGAGCTCCAATGTAGGATCATAAAATCCCTGTGCTTCCACCAGACCTTCAGCTAATATATCTGTATCAGTTTTAGGTTCCTCCACAATAAACACCGGCTCTTCTTTCGGCTTTTTCTCAACTTTGACTGGCTCTACTTCCAAGTCAAGAACTGGAATTGCGATTGGCTCTTCCTGAGACTTCACAACCAGGAATGGCTCAGGCTCTGGTTCCACGGGCCACTTGTCACGGTCATCAGAATAGGTAGGAGTAATTATCAGATCATCACCATCGGGAAGGATCGCATCACTGCCCATCGGCTTCGGATCTTTTACCTGAAAAGCATTGATGGAAGTAACATTAAAAAAGTAGATGATAAAAATAAATAGAGTAAGGACGAGGAGTAAAAATGTTCCCCAGCCCAATAATCCATCGGCGAGATAAGCAAGTTCATAGCCAAGGCCTCCGCTTAAGAAACTTACTTCGGTAGCCCCGGCAATGCTGTGCGTGAGATAGCCCATTAACAAGCTAAGCCACAATCCAGCGAACAATGAGAAAGTGAACGCCGGAAAAAATGAAAGAAGTTCACGCTTAAAAACCAAGCGGAAGCCCAGTAAAAACAAAAGTGGTGGAATAAAGAATGCTGATATCCCAAACCAGCGAAAGATGAAGTAGTGTGAAGTGACCGCGCCATAAAGACCCAGCCAGTTGTCGGTTTCCTTTCCTGACTCTACCATTGCAGCATCTCCCAATCCTTCTACAACGCTTTGATCAGCCTTGCCGGTGAAGATATAAGAAATGAACGCCGTCACCAGAAACAAGGAGACGATGATCAGAAAAAATCCCAATGCCAGATGGAACCGGGGGTCCTTAAAAAAATCAAGATTGAAACGGGACGGTGCCTTGGGGCCTTTGCTCTTTTTTTCTTTCTCGGGTTTTTTAAAGGTGTTGGACTTGTAGGTGTTTTCAGCCATTAGTTTAAAAAGTACTCAAAACTAATAAAAATTGAGGAGTTGAGTATGGGAAGTTTAGAAGACTAAAAATGGGAGTTATCGGCTTCTGACATGCTTCAACCAAATTACTCTTCATTTTTTAAAAGAAATACCATAAGTTCAGGAGCCCGAAGCCAGAACCACGAATTTTAAACTCAGAACAATTAAATCTCATGATCAGAAACCTCCTCAATGTCCCTCTATTTTTCGCTTTACTAACTCTCATCGGCGCTTGCGCCGGAAAGGAAACCTCCGGTCGTCCTGATGTAAAACCTCCCGTGGCTGCCAAGAAACCATTCGAGATTGTAGCAAAGCACGGACATAAGCGGATTGATAATTATTTCTGGCTGAAAGAGCGCGAGGATACCGCGGTCATTAACTACCTCAATGCCGAGAATCGCTATCTGGATACGATGACCGTACATACCAAAGCACTGCGAGAAAAATTATATAATGAAATGAAGGGAAGGATCAAGGAAAAAGATGAATCTGTTCCCGTTAAGGATGGCGCTTATTTTTATTACACCCGGTTCGAAGAAGGATATGACTATCCCATCTACTGTCGCAAAAAAGACAACATGGAAAGTCCTGAGGAAGTTATTGCGAACGGAAACGACCTTGGAAAAAATCAAAAATATTTCAACTTGTTTATTGTAAACAGTCCCAATCACAATCTGATCGCATTGTGCATGGATACCATTGGTAGAAGATTTTATAATATCAGGGTGAAAAATATGATAACGGGTGAATTACTTCCTGATAAAATCGAAAACACAACCGGAAATATTGAGTGGGCCAATGATAATGCAACGATTTTCTTTGGAAGACAAGATCCGACTTCATTGCGTTCTTTTCAGATTCATCGCCAAACACTTGGCACTTCCATTGATAAAATAATCTATGAAGAAAAAGATCAGACCCTCTCCTGTTATGTTAGTAAAACAAAGTCCGACAAATACATTATTATAAACTCGGGACGTACGGACGCTTCTTTCTCACAGTTCCTGGACGCGAATAATATCAATAGCAAACTCACTATCATGGAACCACTGCAAAACGATGTGGATTATACAGTAGACCATGCCTGTGATAAGTTCTATATACGCACGAATTTAAATGCTAAGAATTATCGTCTCGTAGAAACGACGGCGACTAAACCCGGAAAAGAAAACTGGAAAGATGTTATTCCTGGTCGTCCAGATGTTTTCCTTGGAGGATTCGAATTATTTAAAAATTACCTCGCACTTGATGAGGAAAGCGAAGGCCTCACTAAAATCCGTTTACTAAAATGGTCGGATAAATCCGTGAAGACGATTGACTTCGGTGAACCGGCATATGTAGCTGGCATTGATGATAACCGCGAATTTGATACTAACGTCATCCGTTATAATTATCAGTCAATGACCACGCCCTCTTCAGTCTATGACTATAATATGGACACGGGCGAAAAGAAACTGATGAAGCAACGGGAGGTACTCGGGGGCTTCTCTTCTTCTAATTATCAAACAGAACGTGTAATGGCAACTGCGCGCGATGGGGCAAAAGTGCCCATCTCTATTGTCTATCGAAAAGATAAATTCAAAAAAGACGGCACCAATCCATGCTTGCAATATGCCTACGGTTCGTATGGCTCTTCTACGTATGCCAGCTTCAGTTCTAACCGGTTGAGTTTACTGGATCGTGGATTTGTTTATGCCATCGCCCATGTACGCGGTGGCCAGGAAATGGGTGGTCAGTGGTACGAGGACGGTAAAATGCTAAAAAAGAAAAATACATTCAACGATTTTATTGATTGCTCTGAGTATCTCGTTACCAATAAGTATTCAGCCAAAGACAAACTTTTTGCTTACGGCGGAAGCGCTGGCGGACTGCTGATGGGCGCTATCACTAACATGCGACCGGATTTGTATAAAGGCGTTATTGCAGGCGTGCCATTTGTAGATGTTATCAATACGATGATGGATGAAACGATTCCACTGACAACCTTTGAATGGCGTGAATGGGGAAATCCGAATATCCAGGAACAGTATGAATACATGCTTTCCTATTCACCATACGATCAGGTGGAAAAGAAAAATTATCCCAATCTATTAGTAACAACTGGACTTCATGACAGCCAGGTGCAATACTGGGAACCTGCAAAATGGGTGGCAAAACTTCGCGACATGAAAACAGATGACAATTTACTGCTGCTCTATATTAATATGGATGCAGGTCACGGAGGATCCTCTGGTCGCTTCCGCGCCATTAAGGACGAGGCGATGAGACAGGCGTTTATGTTGGATTTGATTGGGATTACAGAATAGGTTACCTGTTACAGGATGCCAGTTACCGGGGCCACGAATCAAAATCGGGATGAAGTAATAATGACATCAGCATCCTTCCAGGCTTTTGAAAAACGTTGCGAGGTAGCGGACGCCTCTTTCACTTTACCCTGCTTGAGCTGACTTTGCCATAAACCCTTGATGGACCATCCGTTCTCAGGATTTCTTTTTAAGTCTTCCTGATAAACAATCTCTGCTTCTGCAGCCTTGCCGGATTCTAATAACGCCGCTCCAAGATATTGGCGTGCGGGCAATCTCCAGTCAGGAGGTTCATTGTATCGCAAATTATCTTCAGCTTCTATTGCTTGTTTGAACATTGCAATTGCTTTATCGGTCTTTTTTTCACTGAACAAAATTTCAAACGACAATTCCAAAAATGAGCCCAAAAAGGTTTAGTCCTTTTCAAATGATAACAATTCCTTATATGAACTGATTCGTCAACCCCCAATTTCTTTCAAGCATATTCGTTTGTCATGAATTCAAACGATGTAGTAAACCAACTCAACTGTTTTTTAAATTATTCTACAAGTCTGGTAGAGAATGATTTTACCCTATGTATATTTCAATCGGAAAAAAAGAACTCTTGACCTCGCCTTCGTCTCTTAGGAAGTATTTTGCCCCCAGTCCTCACCCCGCGAAAACCGAGCTGGATGC
>JANYDR010000582.1 GCA_025363495.1 Cyclobacteriaceae bacterium
CGTTTACAGGTTTTGCTTCTTTAAAATGCAGCTGGTGGCTGCATTTTTTTCGTGATCTAATTTTTAATAGAGATAAATAATAAAGTATAATGGCTAAGGTCTACTACTATTATGATCCTTCTACCTCGCGCTATACGCGAGTGGAGCAGGGAATGTGGTATAAAATCCTGAAAGGAATTCAGATATCGCTACTAGGAATTATCGGTGCCTTCGGTATGTTTTACGCATACATTAGTTATTTCGAACTTCCAGGCGAATTAAAATTGAAAAATGATCTCAAGGAACTTGAATTCAATTACAACGAGTTAAGCAAAAAATTAATAAATCTTAATTCGATAATGGCTTCAATTGAAAAGCGTGATGATCAGGTTTATCGAGCTGTTCTGGGCGTTGAGCCGCTTGATAAAGCTGTTCGTAACGGAGGTGTTGGTGGATCAGAAAGATATTCGGAAATCCGTGAAAAGAAAGTGAAAAACGCCCAGTTTATAGGTGAGCTATTTGCTAAAGTAGACAGGCTTCGAAGAAAAATTTATATCGAGTCCATATCTCAGGACCAGCTTCTAAAAATAACAGAGGATAGACAAAAGCAGTTTAATGCTATTCCCGCAATACAACCAATATCCAATCAACAGTTAACGGCGTTGGCTTCTGGCTTTGGACAAAGGATGCACCCTTTTTATAAAGTTGTAAAAATGCATCAGGGAATAGATTTTTCAGCGCCGGAAGGAACACCGATTTACGCAACGGCAGATGGCGTAGTGATCGCAGCAGATACTGCCGTTTTTGGATATGGAAAAATTATCATAGTAGACCATGGCTTCGGCTATCAAACACGATATGCTCATGTAAAAGAGTTTAATGTTAAATCAGGTGACCAGGTCACACGTGGCGAGCAAATTGCTTATGTTGGAAATACAGGCCAATCCACGGCTCCTCATTTACACTACGAGGTGATACTGAATGGGATCCAAATCAATCCTATTCATTATTTCTATAACGACCTTAGTCCGACGGAATATGAAAAAATTATTCAGTTGGCTTCTATTCAGAATCAATCAATGGGAAACTGAAAGAACTGAAAGATGAAAGCGTGTGTACCCTATTTATTAGTAGTGGAGTTTTTTAAAATCAATTGCATACAAGTTACCATTGCAGAATAAAAGAATCGGGGAATTTAATACACACTCTCCCTTCATCCGATGACCCTAACTATCCGGAGTAACAAATTCATGCTGGCACTATTGTTTAATAGTGTGTTTCAATTAAAAATTCATTAAATGAAAAAAGCACTTAGTCATCTGCAATCAGCATCATTAATATTAACAGCAATTTTTACTATTCAGATTGTCTTGCTGGATGCAAAGCTTCGAATACGGCAAAAGGAACAGCAATCGGCGCAGGTGCCGGGGCAATACTTGGCGGACTTATTGGAAAGGGATCTAACAATACCGCCGTTGGCGCAATAATCGGCGCAGGTGTTTGAGGTGCAACCGGAGCAATCATTGGTCACCACATGGACAAACAAGCAGACGAATTGAAGGCGGATCTTAAGGGAGCCAAGGTTGAACGTGTAGGAGAAGGAATTAAAATCACATTCGATTCAGGGCTGATGTTTAATCTCGATTCCTACGTTTTGACCGCATCAACAAAGCAAAACCTGGATGCCCTTGCTAAAACTCTTAACAAATATGAAGACACCAACATACTGATTGAAGGACATACCGATGCATCCGGCAAAGAAGATTATAATATGGAGCTATCTAAAAAACGGGCCAATTCTGTAGGATCTTATATCGAAACCCTGGGCGTTAAGAATAGTAGAGTCACGACAGTCGGCTACGGTGAGACACAACCTGCATCGACAGTTGATGCTGAAAACAGACGAGTTGAAGTTGCCATCTATGCAAACAAGAAGATGCAGAAGCTCGCTGAGAAGGGTGAGTTAGGACAATAGTTCCTACTTATCAAAGAGACTTTAACAGAATTCAATATGAAACCCAGGCTGGTACCATTACTAAATGTCATAGGTCTCTTTAATGATCAGTCTTGTTTTATTGTGCGCTCATAAATTCAAGAAATCAAAGAAAGTCACTCAATTAACAGATCG
>JANYDR010000605.1 GCA_025363495.1 Cyclobacteriaceae bacterium
AAATGTGGCGTAAGCTCTTTACCGCTTGTTCCTTTTCTCTACTCTACTGGCAAAGTTCTCGCGCAACAATGACGAAGTCATTAATCCGTGTCTTTGGGTAGATGAGTTGTCAATCGAAATAATCTGAACGCCAATTACTGGCAAATGAAATATAACTTGAATACTAGAATTAATTAAAATGACAAATCTTCAAATTTTCAAATTTATTCCCCTATAAACTTATCCTTGATCATTTGCTTTTTTACAGCATTCATCACGTCGCTAACTGTATTCGCATCGATTACGGATGTGGTAAGTGATTCGGTAACTCCCGCCCACAGGAGTTTATCTTGCTTAATGGAAAAAACACGTGTTTCAATAATGTATTTAGTGTCTTCCTGATAGTATCCCGTTTTATAATAACCGGAATAAAATTGACCGTGATAGCCCCAGTATCCCTGACTAGATGCCGTAGGAATGTAGGTTCTTTCTTTTTGCTTGTCGGCTAGCCTCATGGTTATAATTCCATCAAAGCCCTGATCTTTAAGGATTGTACGGCAACGATCCTCATTGTCCATAACTTCCTTGCTGCTGAATTCATTATAAGATACTTGAAAGGCTTTATTGAATGTTGCCATCTTATCTTCGGCAACTCTGCGTAAGGTCTCATCTTTTATCAGCGCTATGACCATCACTTTATTCAGGTGCTCCGGATCGATTTTGGAATTGGCATCTTTCCAACTCGACACGATAGAGGTGGAACTGCAGGCAGCCAGGAGAAGGAGGGCGGGAAGGAAGATGGCTTTCAGTTTCATGGTGTTGAAGTGGAAATAGGAAGTTAGAAATTGGAAATTTGAAAGCCAAAGTAAATCATTCCTTGTCTAAAAATGGATACCGATAATCGACTGGTGTGACAAAGGTCTCCTTTATTGTTCTCATTGATACCCAACGAAGCAGATTTACTTTTGCGCCTGCCTTGTCGTTGGTGCCGGAGCCCCGAGCGCCTCCAAATGGCTGTTGACCCACGACTGCGCCGGTTGGTTTATCATTGATATAAAAATTGCCAGCAGAGTTTACGAGTTTCTTCGTTGCCAGTTCGATGGCATAACGATCTTTAGCTAATATCGACCCGGTCAATGCATAGGGAGAAGTTTGATCTACTAATTCCAATGTCTGTTCAAAGTTTTCCTCATGATAAACATAGATCGTAATCACGGGCCCGAAGATCTCCTCACACATCGTAAGTGATGATGGGTCTTTTGTAAGAATTACCGTTGGCTCAATAAAGTATCCTTTCGATTTATCATATTTTCCTCCGGCAATGATTTCATTCATTGGATTTTTTCTTGCCTGTTCGATGTAATTCGTAATGGATGTAAATCCTTTCTCATCGATGACAGCGTTAATGAAATTCCCAAAATCCTCTGGGCCACCCATTTTGAATGTCTTGAGATCCTCCAGTAAATATTTTTTCACATCGTCCCAGATATTGGAAGGAATGTAGCAACGCGATGCTGCCGAACATTTCTGTCCCTGGAATTCAAATGCTCCTCTTGCAATGGCCGTTGAAACTTCTTTTGCATGGGCGCTCTTGTGTGCCACGATGAAATCCTTTCCACCGGTTTCTCCGACAATGCGTGGATAAGATTTGTACTTGTAAATATTACTGCCAATCGTCTTCCACATATTCTGGAATACGCCGGTACTTCCCGTGAACTGAATTCCAGCGAAGTCGCGATGATTAAAGATAACTTCGCCTGCTTCCGGACCACTTACATATACTAAATTGATAACTCCATCAGGCAGACCGGCTTCTTTAAGAATTTGCATGAATACATTTGCCGAATAGATCTGCGTATTGGCAGGTTTCCATACAACTGTGTTGCCCATCATGGCCATGCTGGTAGGAAGGTTGCCACCAATGGCAGTGAAGTTAAAAGGTGTCAGTGCAAAGGTGAATCCTTCGAGAGGGCGATATTCTATCCGGTTCCAGACTCCAGGACCTGACTCGGGTTGGTCGCGGTAAATCTCTCCCATGAAATAAACATTGAAGCGAAGGAAATCAATCAGCTCACACGCTGAATCAATCTCTGCCTGATATGCATTTTTCGATTGCCCTAACATCGTAGCGGCATTCATCTTAAACCGATAGGGTCCGGCTAATAAATCGGCAGCCTTTAAGAAAATACTGGCACGATGTTCCCAACCCAGGTTCGACCACAATTCTTTTGCATTCATGGCGGCCTTGATTGCCTGCTCTACATGTCCTTTGTCGCCTTCATGAAAATGACCGATGATATGCTGGTGATCATGAGGTGGGGAGATGGATTTCTTTTTCCCCGAACGCACTTCTTCTGCGCCGATATACATCGGTATGTCCAGCACTGTATTGCGTGCTTCTTCGACTGCTTTTTTTAAAGCGGCACGCTCTTTTGAACCGGGCGCGTAAGAAAGTACGGGTTCGTTTTTAGGATGTGGAATGGAGAAAAAACCTTTTGGCATGGATGATTTAGTTTATAAAAATTCATAAGGCTTTGCCCCTTCGCGACTTTGCGCCTTCGTGGTGAAAAATTTAACCGCAAAGGCGCAAAGGCGCTAAGACGCTAAGAATATTAAGAACAGACAATCGTATGCAAACATAATCAAAACCCTCAGAGAAGAGTTCGTAATTCATGCAAACTCTTTATCTCAAAGGTCACCTTTTCTGTATGCGGTAGGCCAGTGGGATTAAAATAAACTGTATCGATTCCGGCTGACCGAGCACCTGCGATATCGGTGCCCAGATTATCACCAACCATGATGGCCGTCTTGTGCCGTTGACCGGCTTCTTCAAGGGCGAAATCAAAAATTTTTCTCGACGGTTTTTTGTCGCCGGCCCGTTGAGAGGTAACGATGTTTTTAAAATAATGACGTATGCCTCCCGAACTTAACTTTGTTCCCTGCATTTCATCAAAGCCGTTTGTGATGATAATCATCGGGTAAATTGAATGAAGATAGTCGAGTGTTTCTTTTGCGTGCGGTAGCAGTGCCTTTCTTTTTGGTAATTCTATCAGGTATTCTTCAGAGAATTTTAATGAAAGGGGATAGTCTTCCAATCCCGCCTCTGTAAATACTTTATGAAATCGTTGCAAACGGATTATGTCCTGGCCGATCAGATTTTTGTCGTGAAGTGCCCAGAGGTTTGTATTAACTCGTGTGAATGTTTCAAAGAAATAAGGGAAGCTGCTGATCCCTTTTTCTCTTAACTTATACTGATCGAATAAAATACTAAGCGTTTCCTGCGAATTGGTTTCATAATCCCAGAGGGTGTGATCGAGGTCGAAGAGGAGGCAGGTGTATTTTTTCATGGGTGATTTGTAATCGGTTATCAGTGATCGGTGGTTTACCCAAAATTATAAGGGGACTCTTTTGAAGCCAGAACATAGAACCGAGAACCCTACGTCTTACCACCCGAGAAATGTCCCACCGGACGGATATTAAGTTTATTCAGTGCGAGCTCGCGATTGGTGAACATCGTTTGAAAAATATGCTGGTCGTGCTGGAGGGCAGGATCGCGGCGGATGAATTCAAGCATTTGCTTCAGGATATCGAATACTTCTTCTTTCATCTGGTAGAAGACCCATTGATTAATCTTGCGGGAAGAAAGGATACCTGAATTTTTCAGATAGATCAGGTGGCGGGAGGTTTTGGCTTGCGTAAAATCAAGAATACGTTCCAGGTCGCTGATGCACATTTCACCGTTGACCATAATAAGATTGAGGATGCGAAGCCGTGAGGTATCGGAGCAGGCCAGAAAAATCTGGGCCCCAAGATCAATATTGAAATGCTTTAATCTCACTTTTTCGTTACGAAAGTAGCAAAAAACCTTTGCTGTAAACGTGTTAGGCGAATCGTGACCTTCTCATTATCTTTGACCTCAACGCTGTTATAAAGTGAAAAGAATCTATTGGTTGGTGTTGGTAGTGGTAACCCTGGGAGGGGTAATGACAGTTTCTGATAGTTATGCTCAGGCCAGCAACAGGCGGAGAGTCATTCAGATGTCAGGTATTGTATTAGGCGAGGACAGCACAAGTGGTGTTCCCGGAGTACATATTTATGTTCCAAAAGCCGGACGAGGTACAACCACTAACCCGGTTGGTTTTTTCTCTATGCCGGTGCTGGTTGGTGATAGTGTTGTGATAAGTGCTGTTGGTTATGTCAGGCAGTATAAAATTATACCCAACTATCCGGAAGAATTCATGACAATCGTCATAGAATTGAGTACGGATAATACTTTTCTCAGAGAGGTCACCATTGTTCCATTCCCGACGGAAGAAGTATTTAAACAAGCAGTTCTTGCCCTCAATGTGCCAATGGACAATGGGATAGATAAAAGAAACCTGAATGCGGAGTTGATGGCTTTAATGATGCGAACAACACCCATGGATGGCAATCTTAATTACCGTTATTATATGGATCAATACAATCAATCCATCCAGGACCGGTCGCAGGTGCGAACGAATCCATTCCTGAACCCATTCAACTGGGCAAGGTTCTTCAGGGATTTGAAACAGAATAAGGATAAGGATTAGGATTTGAGTGACTTCGTCACAGGGTGATCACCGCAGAGGTACAGAGACGCGAAGGCGCAAAGCGGAGATTCTTATTATAAAAATTCTTTGCGCCCCTGCGCCTTCGTGCCTCTGCGGTATAAAATTTAGATTGTAATTTCAATAAAGAATTAACTCTATAATTACTACTATGAACACTAACATTGGAATCACCGACGCCAACCGTCAGGCAGTAGCGCTGGAATTAAACAAAGTTCTTGCCAACGAATTTTTGTTGTACACAAAAACACGTAATTATCATTGGAACGTGGAGGGCTCCAGCTTCATTGAATTTCATAAATTTTATGAAGGTCAGTACAAGGCTCTTGAAGAAATGATTGATGAAGTAGCGGAACGTATCCGGAAGATAGGACATTATGCTGAGGCGAGAATGGTTGATTACCTTAAACTGACCTCATTGCTCGAGCAAGAATATACAAACGATAAAAAAATTCAGCTTAACAATTTGTTAAACGATCACGAAACGATCATTCAGCAATTGCGAAAACTGATCACGAAATTTGCTGATGAGAATAAAGATATTGGAAGCAGTGATTTTATAACAGGTTTGATGAAACAGCATGAAGAGATGGCGTGGTTTATCAGGTCCTATCTTAAATAGAGCAGAAAGCGGAAAGTTTAAAGCCAAAGCGACACCCATTTAAATTGTAAGAATTTTTTCAAAAGTCATCATGAGCTTATTAAGCCCTGTGGGTTTAATAATATAATTTTTTGCTCCCCGCTCTATTGCCTCGGCCTTGTCCTTTTGGTAATCCGAGGTAGAGAATATAGTTATGATAAGATGCTTTAGCGTTTGATTTGATTTAATATCAGAAAGAGTTTCAAGGCCGTTCTTACCAGGCATATTTAAATCAAGCAGTATTAAGTCAGGAAATTCGATGTCTGTTTTTAGTATTAATCGATCAATCAATTCTTGTCCGGTAGTCAGAAATTCAAGGGAATGATGATTTTGTAGATTCAGTTTTCTGAACGCGAATTGGGAAAGGTACCTGTCGTCAGCATCGTCATCCACCATTAGTATTCTCATAGTATTCTCATAACACCCTTAAAGTAGGGTTCTTCAGACTATTGATCTGTAAAAACTATACCGTCGCTGAATGCTCCTAAAGGCATTATTGAGGATATGGGAAATAGCGATCTGTGGAAAACTTTCCCCTGTTTTATTTGGCTACTTCGTTGCTAGACATTTACCGCGGAGGCGCTACGACGCAAGCCTCGCAAGTTTAATGTATAAGTCATTCTATTCTACTATTTTTCCATAGGTCCGTTTAGGATTTTATGAAATGCTTCCATTAGCTTGTTGAGATTGGAGGGTTTAACGACATAGTTCTCCGCTCCAAGCCCGAAAGTATCATCCATATCTTTTGGCAAATTTGAAGTTGAAAATATTATGACGGGGAGGTGTTTAAGTTTCGGATTAGATTTTATTTCCAGCAAGGTCTCCTTCCCATTCCTTTTAGGCATGTTCAGATCCAGCAGTATCAAATCAGGGAGTTCACTTTTTGAATCTTCGCGTGACGTCAGGTAATTGATCAATTCCTGCCCATCAGTTACAAATTCAAGTGTATGGGTGGTCTTTAGTCTTTTAAACGCAAATAGTGAGAGGTATCTATCATCAGCATCATCATCGGCCATCACTATTTTCATTATATACCTTACGTTTAAAGTGATTCTTTTTTAAGGCCTATTCCCCGCTCGGTAGAAATATAGTAAATATTGCTCCGGAATTTTCTTTTCCGTCCACATAAATGAAGCCGCCGTGGTCTTCTGCAATCTTTTGACAAATCGCGAGCCCTATGCCGGTACCCTCGGCGCCTTTCCGGTCGCTGAGTTTCTGGAAGAGTGTAAAGATTTTTTTGGCGTAAATCTGATCAAAGCCAATGCCATTGTCTTTTACGGTGATCACTACGTAGCGCGTGCCTTTTAACAATTGCGGATGTGTTTCAAAATCCTTACTAGTCTCGTCCTAGGCGGGTCTTCCTATTACATTTAGTAGTGACAATACTTCCATTGCTCAAGTCATTGGGAATACCATTAGTTTTATCAACGCAGGAACTGTTAATATCACGGCCAGCCAGCCTGGCAATGTTGATTATTTGCCAGCGGCTTCGGTAGTTCAGCCACTGGTGGTAAAAAAAAATACCTCAAAATATTACATTTAACAACTTGCCGAGCCATAACCTTGGCGATGCACCCTTTGACATTACCCAGGCTTCCTCTTCCTCTGGTTTGTTAATTTCGTACAATAGTAGTGATAACTCTATAGCTACAATTTCGGGTAATACAATCAGTATAACCGGAGCGGGAACAGTTAATATTATTGCAAATCAATCTGGCAATTCAATTTATGCGGCAGCCGTATCAATAACCCGACCGCTGGTTGTAAGCAAAGGATTGCAAACAATAACTTTTAATAGTATTACTTCAAAAACTCTTGGTGAAGCGTCATTTCAATTAACGGCAAGCGCATCTTCGGGATTGATAGTCAATTACTCAACAACTTCGGATAAAATAAGCCTTGTATCATCGAATGTAACACTTGTCAAAGCAGGTCGCGTTACTATTAGAGCAGATCAAGCTGGAAACAATAATTATAATAATGCCGCATCGGTTGATCAAAGTTTTTGCATTAATCCCGTTAAGCCAACCATTACAAGTATCGGTACGAAAGTAGCAACACAACTTACGTCCAGCAATGATTCTGGTAATCAATGGTACCTCAATGATGCCGTTATTACTGGTGCGGTTGCGAAAACTTATTCAGCCTCCGCCAGCGGTTCTTATACTGTTAAGACTACTGTTGACGATTGTGTTAGTGAATTGTCCGAACAATTTGCTCTTACAATAACCGGGCTTGGTGAAGAATTGACAGTAAGCCTTTATCCAAACCCTGTCCGCGATGAAATCCTGTTGAACCTTGGTGGGATAACGCAGACGGAAACCTCTGTTCTCATGACCGACATGCTTGGCAGAACTATTGATTCAAGAAATGTAGGAGATGGTATTCATAGCTTCGATGTTCACTCCTTAACGAGCGGAATTTACATCATAAGGGTACAAGGGAAAAGGGGAGTGGTAACTAAGACGTTTGTGAAGACAGAATAAGTTATTCAGTTCGGGATAAAGGATTCAATTAAAAGGAATTTATTATTATTGCACCCTCATTTTCGGGGTGTACCCCGACGCGTCGGGGCCGGTTAGCGCATCACGGGCTCATAATTATTTTCGGGGTGTAGCGCAGCCCGGTTAGCGCATCACGTTAGGGACGTGGAGGTCGGATGTTCGAATCATCTCACCCCGACAACTTGAGTTCATCGAAACTCATCGGCCTTTAAATCTTATGATTTAAAGGCTTTTTTATTTTCATCAAGCCACACAGTCACAAACAATTTCAGGAATTCTGTGCCCTATTCGTGTCCTGAAACCACGCCGTAACTTGGGACACAGAATTGGTTTAGAAAAGTTTGTAACCTGATAATGTGATGAATACAACAAACCGAATTGCTTGGGATTGAATTTCTTCGATGCTTCCAGAATTTCAGATCCAGCTTATCTACAAGTCAGATGTCAAGCCTTCGTTACGTCCCAAGATCACTGGTTCGAGAGATGCCTACAATGTTCTGCTCGAGAGTTGGGACGGCTCCAAGATTGAATTTGTAGAGCAATTCAAAGTCATGTTACTCAACAGAGCTAACAAGGTCTTAGGGATATTTGAAGTCTCCACTGGATGTTCAACCGGGACGGTGGCTGATCCCAAACTCATTTTCGCTGCAGCTATCAAAGCCAATGCTTGCGGAATTATTCTGGCTCACAATCACCCCTCTGGGAATGTGCGGCCCAGCCAGGCAGACATTGATCTTACGAAGAGGATGAAAGAGGGGGGAAAGTTGCTTGAAATCCAGGTCCTCGATCATCTCATTGTAACCTGTGAGGGATATTATTCATTTACAGATGAGGGATTGCTTTGAGCTTAAATCAAGCATTGAATTCCTGACCCAGCGACTGGTCAATTAGTTTCAAAAAGGCGGACAAGACTGAGTAATTAGGCTTTTGTTTTAAATAATGCCGAGCCAAGTAGTTCTAGGACAGGCGGCGCCTTGTGAATACCCAGTTTATGAAAAAGGCGGTCGATATAAATCGAAAATGGAACAAGCTTTGACATTCGATACTGTTTATATTTCTCTTCCTCTCCCGGCTTTATTTTTATGCTTGGATGAAGTCTGGTCTCATCAAGATACAATTTCAAGACTTCATGCAATTTCATTGCGTGGGATAAACCGATTTGGTGATATATCAAAGTATCCACATTAATGCAAACTAGGGGTTGTACATTTTGAATAGAAAGACCATCCTGCTTTAGTTTGTTCAATTCGATTCGGAACCAATTGTTTAATAAATCACTAAATCCCGGAGTGTCGTATTGGTGGTCGTGTGTGAGGAGAACCGGGTAAATATTTGCATCGTTTGACTCATAATCAGTATCCAAGGCAATTTCTTTCTTTAATACGGCCCTGACATTGGCAATTATTTGTTTAATGGCTTTAGACTTTTGCTTTCCATTTGGTAGCGTTTCGGAATACAACACCCGCCTGAACTCCGCCTCATATACCTTATAGTCAAAACTGTTTTTGTTATTCGCCTTAATCAAAAAATCCTTTGATTCTATAAGAAGTATGTCCTTGCCTTTCTTTACATAATAATCTGGTCCTCCGTCAATCTTTTTGTCAAAAAAATCTCTTCCAGAAAATCTTATGCAGTCTTCGGGATATATGATTTCAAAAATTCTGTATACAAGAACTTTCTCCGAAAACTCGTCTCCGTAGAAACTTTTTAATTCTTTAATCTGCTTATCTTTTGGGAGTGTCGCATTCACATCACGAAGGAGAAAATAAACTCCCTTAAATATTTTCTCTACTACAAATAAATTAAAAATAACCCGGTAAACTCCGTCACCGATTTTATAAAACGGTCTGGCTCGTAAGGTCAAGAAGTCGTTTTCGTCCAGGGCTTCTTTGTCGTGAACAATCAATTTTTCGATGAATTCACAATTTGACTTAAACTGATCGTCCTTTCCCACAGTTATGTCTGTATGCGCTTCCTTTTCAGAAGTTATAAGCGAAGTAGTTAGTGGTAGCAAGGCATGCAAATATTCTTGCCATGACGGCTTATTAAAGAATGTAAGGAACGCTGCGAGCAAATGTTTAATCTTTGGATTCGATTCCAAAAACATAAACAGATAGAATGCTTTGATAAGTTGTGTAGCCCAGATGAACTTGATATCGAAATTAACTTTGTCAGAAACCGGATATTGCATGCAAAACATCATCATGGGAATGAATAAGTCGGGGTCTAGGCCTTTTGTCGAAGTGAATGCCGTGTACTGTTTCTTCGTAAATTCAGAATTCAGGATTAGATAGGCCTTGAAAAAATTTACTTCAAATTCAGCCGGAGTTTGAGTTTCTTTTTCCTCTTCCCTTTGAAAGAAATATTCAAACAACGTAAGGCTACTGTAGGCATTTACAATAATCATTGAGGTACCTTCCTTTTCCAGTTCTTTGATCCTTTCATGAATAGTTTTTCTGAATACTTCATTATGGACCCCAAAGAAGACATTCAGTATTTCCTCTTTGTTTTTGAATTTTGAGTCTTGGGATTTAAATCCCAAAAAAAATGCGGCTACATTTAGCACGAAACTCTTTCTTCCACCTTTGAGGTACTGTTCTGGCTTTAATGGTGCTTCACCAGGAAACGCAGACTCGAACTCCAAAAGCAATCCCATCTTAATCGCGTTCCCAATCGGACTTTCGTATGCCATAACTTGTTTTAGGTTTAAATAGAGGATAAATAGTCCCATTCATCACCGCCCGCCAAAGGTAGCCGTTGCTCCAGGCTTGTCAAGGGCGAAGCACGTGTCGATTTTTTTTGACTTTTTAGCGGAATTGCCACCCTTGACAAACCTTTGGCAACTTGCTGAAGGGCGGCTTATCGGTGAGAATGGAAATATGTGTTCCGCCTTTTCAGCACCAACAAATCACATTTTGCTGTGATTATTAGCTCGACTAGGGCCTTATCCATTGTCATTTTAACTGAAATCACATGATACTGTGATTTTGTTTGTATATATGCTGACTTAAGATATATATTTACACTAAACTCACATTATAATGTTAGATAACCACGTTGGTCAGGCAATCCGGGACCGCAGAAAGGAGCTCGGAATCACCCAGCCTCACCTTGCTGAAGTGGCGGGCGTAAGCACGAATACACTTTATAAGCTTGAGAAAGGACAGGGCAACCCTACCCTTGACGTACTAAACAAACTGGCTGAGGTACTGGGCATGGAATTGAAACTGGAAGTGAAAAAACTTAGATGAGAAAGGCAGAAGTATACCGTAATGGAGTCCTTGCTGGCACCCTCGTTGAGGAGAGCCGCAACGGTTATTCATTCCGGTATGACGACACCTATTTCAATGATACCAACAAATACGCGATCAGCCTGACGCTCCCCAAGACTCAACAGGAATATCGCAGCGAATACATGTTTCCTTTCTTCAGCAATATGGTAGCCGAAGGAACTAACCTGGCAATACAAAGTCGTTACCTTAAGATCGATGAAAGAGATGTTCTGAGTTTGCTGGCCGCCACGGCATCCAGGGACACCATCGGTGCTGTCACAGTTAAACTGATCGAGCAATCATGAATCCCTCAGAACTGAAATATTGTCCTTGTACACTGGCCGAAGGATTCAATACCTATAGCCCCTCTGCGTTACGGAATATGTTCTTCGGAAAAAAGGTTAGTCACATACTTGATTTCGACCCTCCCGATGTGAGCGAAGAAGTTGCAGAAAAATTCAGGCAGAACAGCAAGACTATTTCGATCAGCGGAGCACAGTTCAAGCAGTCCCTGGTACTTGAGAAAAACAAACTACGCCTGACTCAGCCCGGAGAAAGTGGACAGTACATCCTGAAACCAGTTCCTATCCGCCCTCCATTCGGAAAGCCAGAGGAACTGCCGGCC
>JANYDR010000664.1 GCA_025363495.1 Cyclobacteriaceae bacterium
ACCCATTATCTTTTATTGGCGCTCTCACTCCGTTCGATCAATGCGCCGGCCACAGGCGTAAGGCTGGGATTTTTTTGATTTAAAATGTTTAAAATCTAAATTATAGAATTATGAAAAAGCTCGATGATTACAAACCAATAGAGAAACAATGGTTCGATGAAATGCACAAAGTTCTCACGGAATACAACGCCAGTATTGGAACAAAGAGGGAGCTACCGATGCCTCCCTATACTGATGATCAGATGGCAGAATATAGCGGCTATCGACAGAAGGTAATTGCAAAGGAATGTGAGGACTGATGAGTGAAAAGTCTCACCATGGGACAGAGGGGAGAGTGTTACATTACTCCCCTCTGTCGATACGATAGCAAGACGTGTTACGGGCTGCCCAAAACTAAATCTAAAGGCTTAGCGCGCCCATGCCTGGCTCTTCACCAGGAGAGAGTGAGCAGTTGGGCTTGCATCATTTTTTTGTAGGCCAAATGCCGCGCAAACCCATCGCACATCCAAAGCACTTGCCCTTCAAAAAAACGTGACCTACCTTGGCTCATCGGCTTTGCATATACCCGCTATACAAAGCCACCTATTCAATCAAATGAATCTTTACTATGGCCCGAGGAACGTTGCGTGTAATGAATTGGAATGCCCGTGAGATGGCTTCCCGTGAGCGTCACAACCTGCGTCTGTACACACCCAATAGAATGCCTGACAATATTGATGTGAAACTCACCCCGACCAATGATAGCTATATCGCCAATGACCGGTCCAGTATCCTTGAAGCTTTACAGGAACGTTTAGAAGGCGTGCCGGTGCGTAAGAACTCTGTTGTAGCCATTGAATTTGTGATGGGTGCATCGGCTGATTTTTTTAACAAGAACTACGACACGCACGGGTATTTATCTAAGTGTAAAGACTTCATTGCAGAACGCTACGGGTGGGATAATTTTTTGTCTGTTCATTTTCATTATGATGAAGCTACGCCGCACGTGCATTTACTGATGGTGCCCATCAAAGAGAAAGCGATTAAGTGGAAGAATCAGAAAAGTAAAGGAGTAAAAAAAGAAAGGCGATTGAATGCCAGGGATATCACCGGCGGGCCGAGTAAACTACGCGCGTTGCAAAATGATTTTTATAAGTTCATTGTACCGATGGGTGAGATTGCAGGAGTTCCGTTCGAGAAGAGAGTATCGGCAGAAGATCAGACAAAAGAATACACGCGAAAGACTGATTACAGAATGGCTCAGATCAACAAGATCGCAGAGTTAGCCAGGCTTGAAGTTGATGCAGCGAAACGATTAGAGTTGCAGCAGCAGATCCTGGTCCAGCACGAAGAGTTGAAGAAGGAACTGCAAAAGAAAGCTGAAGCTGAAAAGAATGCACTGGCTCATAAAAAATTTAATAAGAAGTTCAGGCCAAGAGGTCTGTGATAGAATTTAACTCAGTGATATAATCACGTAACAATCAACTTATGAATCAGGCATTGATAGCTATTGCAGGTATTGTACTGGGTGCATTCTTACAATCTATGTTGCAATTAAGGAGAGAGCGAGTAAGCCAAAAACAGACGTTAAAAATAAAAGCTTACACAGATTATTTGCAAGCAGCGGCAACCTTATCAAATAAGGATACTTCTAAACATATCGAAGCAAGAACGTTGCTTACGGATGCCAGATTGAGACTATTGATATATGGTAGTTCAAAACTCGTTGAGCACATAGCAATCTTTGATCGTACCGGTGCAAACCTACAGACTATAGAAGGTATGAGAACATTTTTGCCAGTCATTACGCTGATGCGAGATGATAATATAAAAGACAAGATCAAAAGGGAAGATATGATCAGGGTTCTTTTTGGACGAGATACGTTGGTGTGAGTTGCAACTTTCTTTTTTCAATTGAAAAGAAAAAATCAGGTGTGAAAACCTTATCTTTATGTTACCGATTTTAAGCAAGAAAAACGTTCTTTGAAATCCCTCGCTTGGCCTTGTGAATGGTATGAAAAGTAAGTGTAGGAACGCAGGAAGTTTACTTTGATGACTTTAAAGTTACTCACACGAAATCACCTGTAATCGAGACAAATGACTTCTACAGCTTCGGTCTTGCATTCAATAATTATCAAAGAGAAAATTCATTAGTCAATAGATATTTATACAATCAGGGGACTGGCAAAAAAACATTCCGTACTGAAAGAGTATATGATCTTGGACTTAATGTTGATCAATCGAGGGATAGGACTTACGATTATATCACGGGAAGATGGTGGCAGGTCGATCCGAAGGCTGACAAGGAAGGACAAGAAAGCTGGTCGACCTATCAGTTTGGGTTTGACAATCCTGCACGGTATAATGATCCTTATGGCGATTGTATTCCTTGTGCCCTTGCAACGTTAGGAAGTGTGGTGAAAGGTTGGGCGATGGGAAGCAGCCAACGTTATCAGACCGTTGTTCCAAAAGGAAATTCAACAGTAGCGCAGATTAATGATACTCAGGCTGGACGAATAAAAGATGGAAAGCCAGTTGGTGATTGGGTAGCAAGGGCAGATAAGCCTCATGGCAAGGTTACAACTCCACACATCAATGTTAATCCAACTATTTCAGGCGTACCAGATCCTCATACTGCCATATCAGGAAAGACTCTAGCAGCTTTAGAGGGTGCTGGTAAAGCACTGAACACAGTGAGTCAAGTTGCAAAACCTTTAGCTATAGCCACAGATGTTGTCAGACTAGGAAATGCAGTTGCAGCTGATGGCGGAACAGTTGGAGACAACACGATAAGAACTTCAGGAAGTGTAGCCGGTGGATGGGCAGGTGCTTGGGCGGGAGCTACGTTAGGTGCTGAAGGAGGAGCGTATGTTGGTGGCGCAATAGGTGTATGGTTTGGCGGAGCTGGTGCAGCACCAGGTGCGGCCATTGGTGGTTTAGTTGGAGGGATTGGTGGTGGAATAGTTGGATCTTTTGGAGGATCAGCAGCAGGTGAAAAGGTAGCGGAAGCAGCAACTAGTAATTGACAAAAGAACAGATCAATGAAAATAGAAATAAGAAATATAAACAAGCATAGCTTGAGCATTAGTGTTTCGAAGAACTCGGCTCCGAAGCATTTAAGAATCTGGGAAAAGATAATCGCTGATGTTCTGCTATACGGATTGTTAAATAAGTCTACTTGTTCAGTTACGATAGATCCTGATAAAAATTCTGTGGGCAATGAATTTGGGAAGACTGAAAAAGTAAAGTATGGAAAGCGTAATTATTTAATTACTCGTACTGATAAATTTGAATCAGGTGATTTGCTTGAGATAAACGAATCATCTGATTTTAAACTTGGCTTAGTAGTAGTTGTATCTTCCAGCCAGATTAGGACAACTCAACAAGATTTGGAGTCCTTATTTCCGACTACTGAAGACGGAATAATGGCCATTGATCAGCCTGTTATTTTTTGTGCTGAAGATGGCTACTGTCTTTATTGGTTGAATTTTGATTTAAAAATAAATGACGTAGTAAAAAAGATCGAAAGTATTGCTGAGTTCTCCGGAGTTGAATCTGCCGTTTTTGATTCAGTCAAAATTTAAATTAGCGATCTATATTCTCTTTTAATCGATAAGCCTTGGCTGCTTCTTCCAGTTCATTACCTAGCTTATCATCGTAGGCAAAGTTCATTAATCTCCATTGGTCATTAGGCTTATAGAAAAGAATAGAAAATCTTAAAGCTTGACGATCATATCTTACCATGAACGTGTAGAGAGAAAGGTGTTCTCCAATTGATTTTTTTGTGATGAGATCATATCCCTGATATTCTCCTAGTAATTTTAATGTACTGTTAAGCTTGAGCTTAACTTCGTCAATCTGATCCTTTGATCCATCCATCCATTTGTTGGTTCCGAAAAGATAGTCCAATCCTGAGTCAGCGTTTTTATTTTTATAGAGGTTGAAAAACTGATCGATGATTTTTTGAGGATCACTTTGAGCGAATCCGCTAAAAGAAGTGCACAACAGTCCAATGAGGATTATTTTTTTCATATGAAAGACGTTAAAGGTTAAGCAATGTTTTTTTAAGAAGAGTGGAGTCGATGGCTTTGGGTTTTTTCCAGTTAGGATTTTTTAACCACACTGGCACTTCAATATAAGAGCCATCATTGCGCTTAAGTGTGTCTTTGTATTGAGGCTTGAGATCGTAGATTTTTTCCAGCTTGCCGTTACCCCATACGTCTACTTCTTTCCACTCCCATAACGTGGTATCGTTTAAATACTTTGCGTTGGGATGGCTGTCGGGAAATCTGTCACCGGGTTTTTGCAATGGACAATTACAATCAGTGTTATATTTTTTGAAGTTGAATGTAGAGTCAAGGAGACCTGTAGATTTTTTATCGAGGTCTTCTTTTTTCTTTTGAGCGAAGAGGGAAACTGAAATCAGACATAAGAAGAGTGCGAGCTTCATAGGTCGGCCTTTAGTTTACATGCAGATTGCCGAGATCGAATTGCTCCAATCTTTTGAGGCGCTGAAATTGTTCAATGCTTTGCGAGGTCACACTTTCTGAAATGTGCCACTCGTCAACAGCGCCATCCGAGTAGGTTATGGGAAGCGACTTACCCTGAAGAAAAAGCCCGGGCACTTTATTTTTCCATATCATGCACAATGACCCGTCACACTCATGTATGGCCAGCAGCTCAGCGCGGGAGTGAGTGGTTACATAGTCGACTGCTTCTTTGAGTCTTTCGTCCAGGTCGCAGTCGTAGGCAAGGATTACTTTTTTATATAGCTCGATCTTGTAGATCGTCCCAAACAAGCGAGTGGCTTCCAAGAGGTCTTTTATAAACTTAGTACTGATTGCCTGGGTCATACAACTTTAATCAGCGTAAGCAGTTTTGGTTTTACGATCACGGATAAAAGCATCGACCATCTCCAGGACATGATCGCGGTCTTTTTCAGTGAGCTTCTGAATATCCATTAATCGCTTCATTGTTTTTTTATCAATCTCGGTCGTTGTTTTACCGAGCAGAAAATCCACGCTCACTTCCAATGCATCGGCAACTTTAGAAGCCACCTCAATAGAGGGCTTTACCTCATCGCGTTCATACTTGCCGATGATATCACCAGAAGTTCCTACGGCTTTGCCAAGATCACTTTGTGAAAGGCCTTTGCGCTTTCTAAGGGTTGCAATATGTTCTCCAAAAGTCATATTTAGCTTTAAACAGGCAGATTTTTACCTGTTTAAGTAAAAGTAACAGCTAAAAATGGCGGAACAAAGTTATATGGCTCTTGTCAGGTTCTAACAAATCTTCTACTTTTATGACAAATATGTCGGCAAAAGAAAACTTAAAATATTTTTCATGGCCCACCGAAAAGCACCTGTTCGCCCTCTTTTTACAGAGGAAGCCATCTACCGATTTGATAACCTTCTTGAGTTTGCTCCTCCCAATGAACTACGGGAATACCTGCTTGAGATTTACCATCACTACATCATCCATGAGCATGAAACTCTTCCCTGCAATTTTTCTGATATGGCCGAGAGCATGCAAATCCTCTTTGATCTCTTGAGGTTCCTGGAGGAAGAGAGAAAAAGTAAACTGAAAAAACGATAAGCTTTATGGAGATCCCCGAAATCAAAGCCCAGCTCACCATCACCCAGGTACTCGACTACTACGGGTTGAAGGCTGATAAGAACAATCGTCTTTGTTGTCCCTTCCACCTGGACAAGACTCCGAGCATGCAAGCTTATCCTGAAACGAATACGGTGCATTGCTTCTCTAGTAACTGTAAGGTGCATGGCAAAGCCATTGATGTAATTGATTTTATTCTTCATCAAGAGGGTATCTCCAAACACGAAGCGATTATAAAAGCGAAAGAGCTTGCAGGCTACCAGGCACCGGAGCAACCTTTTGAAAAACTCTTTAAGCTCTTCCAGGCAATGTTAAAGAAAGATGAGAAAGCACAAGCCTACCTGAAAGAGCGTGGCATCGAGAAATCGGTAACAGGTTTTAATGATGGCACCTGGGAAAAGCTGAATCAGTGTATTGTCTTCCCGCTCAGAGATAAGAAGGGAAAGATCGTGAGCCTGTATGGCAGAAGTATTTTTAACGTGCCTGGGAAAACGCACTTCTACTCAGCCAACCGCAAAGGACTTTATCCCGGATATCCAAAGGCTGATACAAAGCAGCTTGTTATAACCGAAGCGATTGTAGATGCGGCCACGTTATTACAACACACCGATTACAAAGTATTATCCGGCTATGGTGCAGGCGTGTTTAACCCTGAGCATGAGCAAGCGATCAAAGAGCTTCCGGAGCTACAAGAGATCATTATCTTTTTTGACGGAGACGAAGCCGGCAGAAAGGGAGTGAAAGCGCTATCGGAAAAGCTGCATGCTCTGCGCCCTGAAATAAAACTGAGTTCCGTTACAACACCGGAGGGAGAAGACATTAACAGCCTGGTGCAAAGTCATGAAGCAGGGATCTTAACGCACCTGATCCAGCAGCGCACCGTCCTTCTTTTTTCAAATGAAGAAAAAAAAGCGGTCCAGACAGAATCCACTTCAAAGCCAGAGCGCAAGATCCCTGGAAAGTTTGATAGCTCGAACCCGCTCAGGCTTGTTTATAAAACAGTGATAGCAATCTATTACGTGAAAGGCGGCCTTCGTAATGAAACCGACAGCATGAGAGTAAGTCTTGATATCGAGCATCCTGATAACGGACGCAAGAGCAGGATCAAGCTTGATCTCTATGAAGATAAGCAGGTAGAGAAGATCGCGCGGGAAGCTGCCGAGAAATTAGACCTGAGAGCTGACATGATCCAGCTAGGCCTTGAATTACTTACTGAACTGCTGGAACGATACAGAGAGGAACAGAACAAGCCTAAAGAAGCGGCACAGGTTCAGCAGGTATCACCACAGTATGAACGTGCAGCAGCAGAATTTTTAACCAAGCCTAATTTAATCAAGCGCTGGAATGATCTTATAGGTAAAGCCGGAGTGGTAGGTGAAGAGAATAACAGAATGTTCCTGATGGTGATCGGCACGACCTATAAGATGCCCGATACATTGCATGCGCTGATCCAGGGATCGAGCGGCAGCGGTAAGACCCATTTGATGGCCAAGATATTCACCTTTATACCAACAGATGATAAGAAAGCTTTTACTCGCATCACAGAAGGGAATCTATATAACTGGGGAATGTATGACCTGTGCCATAAGTTTATCTGCATTGAAGACCTGGACGGCCTGAAAGAAGAAGCGCTCTTTGCCTTGCGTGAGCTGATCAGCAAGGGACTCATTATCAGCGGTACATCGAATAAAGACGATAACGGAAATGTGAATGCCATGCAGCGGATTGTTTACGGTCCGATCGCATCGATGAGCTGCACGACCAAGGGAGAGATCTACGAAGACAACATGGGCCGCTGCTTTATCATTGCTGTAGATGAAAGTCATGATCAGACCAGGCGCATCATTGAATACCAGAACAAGAAGGCAGCGGGACAGATCGATGAGCAGAAGGAAACACAATGCGCTGAATTTATCCAGACAATGGTAGGGCTTTTAAAGAGCTATGATGTAGTGAATCCATACGCTGATAAAGTACACCTGCCGGAAGAAGCACATAAGATCAGAAGGCTGAACGGGCTGTACCAATCCTTTGTGAAAGCGATCACGCTCATCCATCAATACCAGCGCAAGCGTGATAACAGGGGAAGGCTGATCAGTGAGAAAGAAGATTTACAAATCGCTGCGGAGATCATGTTTGAAAGCATACTACTTAAAGTTGATGAGCTTGACGGGAGCCTGAGACAGTTCTACGAACGATTAAAGAAGTATATCAAAGCCAAGGCAAGCGATCATCATGAAAGCTATGAGTTCGGCCAGCGTGAGGTCCGGCAGGCGCTGCATGTAAGCAAGACACAGCTACAGCGTTACCTGAATGATCTGTCAGCCCTTGAATACATCCGTCAATCAGGGGGCCACATCAACAGGGGATTTAATTACAAAGTGTTGTACTGGGATAATGCGGAAGTGATGAGAGCGAAAGTAAGAAGACATCTTCAGGGTCAGCTTGATCAACTTGAGTTAGCGGCCTGAAAGTGCAGCGACCAATAAGTCCCTGCCCGGGTCGGGCCTGGCGACCCAAACCCTTGGGTCACCAGATGGGTCGCCAGAATTTAAAATAATCTTTGAATCTATTTTAGAAACAAAGAATACAAGGCCGGATCGGTCTGGCGACCCGTGACCCAGGAAAGTGCTAAGGGAGCCGCCTACGCTAAAGAGCTTCGGACGGCCAGGAAAAATCAAAAATCAGTTATGGAAAAGTTTATTGTTTACTCTAGTGAGTACCGCAGTCTCTACAGCCGGTTTACGAAATACCTGAAAGCGATAGGTTACAGCGCAGCCAGTTGTAAGACGCTGAGCGCTGGCATGAGAGAGTTTTTGTACTGGCTTGAAAAGCGGAAGATCCTTGCAATCGAAGAGGTAAGAGAAAGAGATATAGAAAGCTTTTATCTCTATCAGCAGGATCGTCCCAACCTTATGAAAGGAGGAACGCTGAGCGAAAGCCGTATTACGCTGCACATGTACACGCTGAAATTATTCTTCTCTCACTTGCTCGATACGGATCAGATCGAGATCAATCCAATGGGTAACCTTGATTACACACGCGATTATAAACGTAGGCGTGAAAATCTATTAAGCCATCATGATATTGAGAAGCTTTATGGTGAATGCGAGACGGCAAAACAACGGTCATTGCTTGGAATCATTTATGGCTGCGGACTCCGGAGAGAAGAGGCTGCAAAGCTCAATACAAAAGACGTACAGCTTAAGACCGGAATGTTATATGTGAGAGAAGGCAAGGGCGGAAGAAAGCGAACGATCCCATTGAGTAAAACAGTATTGAATGATTTTAAGGATTACTACTTCAATGAGAGACCGAAAGAAATTAATTACAGGACCGGAGACCTGGAAGCTTTTATGCTCAACCGGATTGGTAAGAGAATGAGCGGGGAAACCTACTCCAATGAAGTGAGAAAGTTATTAGATAAAGCTGAGCTTGATAAACGGATATCATTACACCACTTCCGTCATGCAATAGCCACGCACCTGCTTGAAAGTGGAATGAAGACAGAGCATGTGAAAGACTTCCTGGGACACATGAGCATCGAGACGACACAAACCTATACGCACATTACAACAAAGGAAATGAAAAAGACAACAGCGTATGAAGATACACGATTACTTAGGTGACCGTTTTGCGAAAAGAACAGCACACGGCTATGGACTGATGATCAAAAACTATTGCGACCAGGTGAAGCACTCCCAGCGGGCGAAGTATAAGGATGTGTTGAATTATTTAGAGAAAGAGAGAAGTAAAGGAAGAAAGGCAAACACGTTATTAACCTACATCGCAGCGATCAAAGTGTATTATGATTACCTGAAGAAAACAGGTGTGAGAAAAGATCATCCGTGCAAGCACATGCGACTCAAAGACAGGATTGATCACCGTGTAGATGTTCAGGATCTTTTTTCTTCAACTGAATTAAGTTTACTGCTGGACCAGCCATCGAGGGGAAAAGATAAACTGCCATCCATTACACTCCGCGATAAAGTGATCTTAAGCTTACTGATTTATCAGGGACTAACGACAAAGAATATTGTCAGCCTTGAAGTCAATGACCTGGACCTGGTACAAGCTGTTATCAATGTAAAAAAGGAAACAACATTGAACAGAAGAATACTTGAACTCCATCCCAAACAAATTATGCTGATTAATAAATACCTAACGGAAGAGAGAGCGATATTGAATAGAACAAGCTCGGATAAATTAATTTTAACGAGACGCTATCAGGAGGAAAGAGGCTGCGGAGTCCATGATGTTGTGAAAGCCTATAAACGTCTCTTCCCCGATAGAGCACTTACGCCCCTGGCGATCCGTCAAAGTGTAATTGCTAATCTATTGAAAGCTGGAAAAGATGTTAGAGCGGTGCAAGTTTTTGCAGGGCATAATAGTCCAATGACAACAGAGCGATATCAGCAAACGGGAATCGAAGAGTTAACGGCAGCAGTGATGAAGTTCCACCCATTGAAATGAACTACTGAAATGCAAAGCCGCGCAAACAAAAATCCCCGCCTCGTGAGACACAAGGCTTGCCCGGTCTTTTTGTTTTGCTCCCCGCACCAGCCGCACATGCCTAAGCTACTTTACATAACGTGATCTTAATGCAACTCCTCGGAACACTAAGGTGCGCTACCCGCGCTTTTAAAACCTGCGGGTTGTATAAGCACATTATGTAAAATAGCCGCACAGATCCACCGCACGAAAGCAGAGTCACCCATTATCTTTTATTGGCGCTCTCACTCCGTTCGATCAATGCGCCGGCCACAGGCGTAAGGCTGGTATTTTTTTAACATTAAATTAGATACCAAATGATCAAGGAAGATCGATCCTGCTCAATATAAAAGTGAAATCCTTCCAGTGATTATTGAAACAGTGCTCTCATTGCTGGTTGATCTTTCTGTATCGACCAAAGACAAACTGCTGTCCGGGGAAACACCTGAAGAACTGATCGAGCGCTGCAAGGAAAAATACGACCGTGTTTTTGACTTAAACTTTCCTTCACTTGGAATAGCGGGAGCCCATGAGCTTGCCTGGCGTGAAGTGTTCTATGAGTTTAGTGATGAAGTGTGGGAATAATGAGGTCTGAAAAGTCCCGCCAGTGGACAGAGGGGAGAGTGTTACATTACTCCCCTCTGAGGCATTAGCAAGACGTGTTACGGGCTGCCCAAAACTCTGATCAAAGGCTTAGCGCGCCCATGCCTGGCTCTTCACCAGATGATAGCAAGCAGTTGGGCTTGCATCATTTTTTTGAAGGCCAAATGCCGCGCAAAGGCCAGCCCACAGCCTGCCTACGCGAGACGCTCCGGCAGGCTCACCCAAGCACTTGCCCTTCAAAAAAACGTGTTCAACTTAGGCTTTGATCCTAGCTTTGTATATACTCGCTATACGAAGCTAGATTTGCTTTACACAGGGAAACACTAAAACACCACATCTATGGCAAATGGAACACTACGGGTTTTGAACCTGAGAATCCAAAAT
>JANYDR010000686.1 GCA_025363495.1 Cyclobacteriaceae bacterium
CGACTGTAATGGGGACCGAATTCGAATACAGCGTGACCTTCCATGCAGAAGTAAAAATGAATGATTGATCTTTTCACCTGGCTGGGTAATTCAGCTATTATATCGGAGTCATTCTCCAGAATTTCCAGCGATAAATCATCACGTTCAAACAGCAGTTCTCTTTTACTTTTGAAGGTATTTTTGTCGGCTGCGAAATGAGTTGATTCCATGGTATTAACGGTAAATGGCTTGCAATTATAAGTTAAAATTATTCAATTATGGGTTTGTTATCAAAATTACCTGCAAATGGCGTAAATGAAGTTGCATGGTAAATTGTTATTAAAATAGCCTTTTGGAGGTATTTTTTGCCTAGAAAAGCGATAATATTGCGCCCGGTAATTCAATTCTACGTTAGATGCTTCAGATAAAACTTCTTCGGATAATCGGGATTTCAGAAGGTATTTCATTTCTCGTGCTGTTAGGAATTGCGATGCCGCTTAAATATTATTTTGACTTGCCTTTGGCTGTGAAAGTGGTGGGTTGGGCACACGGCGGTTTATTCATCGCGTACATCGCAGTTGTTTTTACTTCTATAAAAATCATGAGATGGAATTTTCTTGATGTTCTTGTTGCACTGGCGGCGTCACTTATTCCATTCGGAACATTTTTTCTTGATCGTTCATGGAAAAAACGCGAACTTGTAATTCGCAATTCAATGACTCCCTAAGTTGTTATCGCGTTTGTCTGGAAATATGATTTAGCGTCGTCCAATATCAACTTTAAAATTCTTTTATGAGAAAGATATTTTATTTTGTTGCAATGGTGGCATTTTCCGTTTTTAGCACAGCTTGCCATAAAAATGATGATATTCACAGCTGCGCCCTTTCACTTCATGATACCGCTCCGGCAGATGTCACTGTTACCTATACTGCCACGGTCCTTTCGGGTTCTGGTACGGCAAATTCTATTGCGTATCAAGCCGGTACTGATAACGTTGCGGTGACAAATCCAGCATTACCCTTCACTGCAACCGTAGCATTAAAAAAGGGCGCAGCCATAAATATTGCAGCGGTTGTTACTGTCACCGGGGGAGGGAAAATTTCAGCAGTCTATGGCTATTCTGATGGAGGGTTAAATGCCTCTCAGGGTCAGCAGCTATGCGGACAGTGATCAGAAATTCTGAGTGCCAGAAAATAGCAATCTCTTAAATTATTCAACTCAGCTTCTTTACAGTTTTTTGTAGTTGTCTCATATTGAATTGAGGCTCTACTGCATTTTTAGTGCTTTTTTGGGCTCTATAAGTGATTATTATTTTAATTTGGATTAATTCTAAATAATATTTTCTTTTGCCAACTGAAGAAATCAAGCAATGGCAAAACTAGTAACGACAGAAAACAGGACGGCCGATTTGCGCACTTCCTGGGAAGACCTCAAGAAAACAAAACCAACCCTGCGTATTCGCGATTGTGCGGAAGAACTTGGCGTAAGTGAAGGCGAGTTGCTGGCTACGACGGTGGGCAAGTATACTACCAAGCTTGAAGGGGACTGGACAAAGTTGTTAAGTAGATTTCCTGAACTGGGCCGTGTCATGTCGTTGTCACGGAATGATAGCTGTGTATTGGAACACAAAGGTCCATTTCAAAAAATTGATATTATCCAGGGTGGTCCTCATACGATGGCAACTGTGATT
The DNA here is from genome assembly GCA_025363495.1 of Cyclobacteriaceae bacterium. GTDB lineage: Bacteria > Bacteroidota > Bacteroidia > Cytophagales > Cyclobacteriaceae > ELB16-189. Next base: position 1,670 of record JANYDR010000686.1, read on the forward strand.
GGTCCCATTGAAACGCGGGTATTTTTTAATGCATGGAAATATGGTTTTGCAGTTCAACAGCCAACACCCCATGGTTTGCAGCAAAGCATCCAGATCTTCGATGAAGCGGGGGTTGCGGTAACAAAGATTTTTTTGATTCAGCCGGGTGCGGCTGATAATAAACCGGGAAGCAACCAGGAGGCATTTGATAAAATTGTTTCTGATTTCACAGCGAAAGAACAAAAGAAGGAAATTGAAATTCTGGCAGTAAAAATTGCTCCTACTAAACCAATTGACGATGTAGATAAGGAAAGCCTGTTGAATGATTGGCAGAATATGAAAGACACCCACGACTTCTTCGGCATGCTGAGGAAGCATCGGGTAAATCGTAAGGATGCTGTGGAGTTGTCGGAAGGTAAATTCAGTTACCGGTTGGACAAATCTTCATTGCGGTCAATGTTGGAAAAAGCCGCTCTTGAACATCTGCCGATCATGGTGTTCGCTGGTAATCGCGGCAATCTCCAGATACATCAGGGCAAGATTCAGACAGTACGTGTTATGGATCAATGGCTTAATATTCTTGATCCTGATTTCAATATGCATTTGAAGACTGATCACATTGAAAGTGTATGGGTTGTAAAGAAACCTACAGCCGATGGAATAGTTACCGGTATCGAAGTGTTCGACGATAAAAAGGAAATGATCGTACAGTTCTTTGGTCTCAGGAAACCTGGAATTCCTGAATTGGAGAAATGGAGGGAATTGGTTGCTGAAATAGCTAAAAGCTGAAAGCTTGGGTACCCATGATTATCAGTTACCTCTGTTTGGGATGTGAACCTTAGAATTAATTCACTCTAGCCTTAAACTTTCGGCTTTATGCTTTCAGCTTAATCAGAATCTCCTGTTAACGGTAGATTGAACTTCCAGGGGCATTATTTATATTCTGGCTTTTCGGGTGCGTATTGACTCGGAGAGGTAGATTTTGTCTTCAAGTATATAAAAGACCTCTCATTAATCGATTTTCATTCAATAATTGCGGTATTAATTATTCCTATGCGGGTATTTTAATGATTTTTCCAGAACAATCTTTGCGCCCGTGTTTCGCCTTTTAACGATACTTTTTGTTTTCACCATTGTCGGTTCGCCGGCGATGGCTCAGGACTCCCTTCGGTCGAAAGAACTGGAGGAGGTGGTCGTGACCGCTACGCGTAATGAGCGTACAATGGGCTCATTGCCTATGCAGGTGACATTGATTCAGAAAGCTCAGATCAAAGCAATGGGCTCTTTGCGATTAAATGATGTATTAACAGAACAAACTGGTCTTGCCGTTGTACCCCAGGTTAACGGTGCAGGCAACGGACTTCAGCTTCAGGGATTTAATCCTGATTATACGCTGATATTGGTTGATGGCGAGCCTCTTATTGGTCGCTTCACGGGTTCTCTTGATCTCACTCGCGTTGCCGTAGGAAATATCAAGCAAATAGAAATTGTAAAAGGACCTTCATCAAGTTTATACGGTTCCGACGCGTTGGCAGGAGTTGTAAATATTATAACCGATCGCCCGCAGGGTACAAAAGGAAGTTTTTATACCCGTTATGGGACTAACAACACACTCGACGTTTCCGGTGATTATAGTCATCAGACTGGAAAGTTTGGGATTTACATTTTTGGTGACCGTTACAGCACAGATGGATATAGTCTTTCGCCCGGTAGTTATGGGAAAACAGTTGCACCATTTCGTAACTATACCTTCAACGCAAAGCTAACGTATAAGCTTGGACCGAGGACTGATTTCAGTATCTCAGGAAGATATTTCACACAGACGCAGGATTATGACACGCAAGTTAGCCTTGCTGACCTCAGCACAATTATTACCACGGGCACGGGAACGACCATGGACTGGAATATAAATCCTGTGCTGGTGCATCGTTTTAATAACCGATTGAAGGCAACTGCGCGTTTCTACAGCACGGCGTACAAAACAGCGACCCATCTCTATGAGTTAGTTACGGACACGCTTTACTATACAGATGATTTCAAGCAAAGCTTTATGCGTCCCGAAATCAATGCAGAATATTTCTTCAACGAAGCAAATGTTATCACCGTCGGGCTTGGGGAAACTCTTGAAAGTGTACAGACCTCACGCTATGGCGACGAAACGGCGCGTAAGCAAAATACCAAATACTTTTTTTTCCAGGATGAGATCACCCCGGTTAAAAAATTGACGGTGATTGCGGGTGGAAGATTTGATCAGAATTCAATTTATGGATCGCAATTTAGCCCGAAGCTTTCCACGCGTTATGAGCTGAATGATAAAATCTCATTCAAAGCATCTTTTGGAATGGGCTTTAAATCCCCGGACTTCCGTCAGCTCTATTTAAATTTTAACAATCTCGCTGGTGGCGGCTACACGGTGCTGGGTACCGAAGTCGTAAAAGATCAGCTGGCACAAATGGACGCCGAAGGTAAGATCAAATCCTATCTCTATGATCCATCGCAGATCGGAAAATTAAAGGCGGAGTCTTCGAAGGCCATCAACGTAGGAACGAGGATTCATATGTTTGGTCGCCTGACTGCCGATGTAAACGTGTTTTACAATTCGATTGACAACTTGATTGAAACACAGGTGGTGGCCATCACGAACGCAAATCAAAGTATTTATAGTTATCGCAATATCCAACGAGTCTACACGGATGGTATTGAAGCCAATTTCACTTATCCATTAATGCGAAACCTGAATGTTTCACTTGGCTACCAGCTACTATATGCCAAAGACAAGGACGTAGCGGCACAAGTTGCTGCCGGGCAGGTCTTCTGGCGTGATCCAAATACGTTAGTCACAAAACAACTTACACCAGCCGAGTATTTCGGCTTATACAACCGCTCAAGGCACATGGGGAATTTCAAAATTTTTTATTCCGATCGGGAGAAAGGTATTGATGCAAGTCTTCGTGTAATCTATCGCGGAAAATTCGGCGTAGGTGATATCCGGGGCGACC
>JANYDR010000015.1 GCA_025363495.1 Cyclobacteriaceae bacterium
GATGGAGACTGGCTTTATTTTTTTCAAATTCTTCCTCCGTCAAAGCAAGCGCCCTGACTCTCCGATTTATAACTTTCTCTACTTTACTTACGCATTGTTTAAGGTATTCCTGGTCAACATCTCCAACGATAATCAAATCAATGATCCCGCTGTCACGGCCCTCCGCATAATCGCCCGTAATAAACGCCATTTGGAGTTTCCCGAGACGCTTCAATAGCATATGAATAACGTCGTCGATGATCTTGTCAATACCGAGATACTTATGTACGAGAGTCTTCAACTCATTATATAACGGGTGCTTGATATTGGCACTATAATAAATGGATCGGCCACGTTCTTCTGTAACAAGATAGCCGGCTTTCGATAAGTTGTTGAGTTCCAGTCGTATAGAGTTAGTTGATTCACCAAACTCCTTTGCCATCTCGCGCATATACGCCGAAGCGCTGCTGTTCGAAAAGAACTTTAGCAGCATCTTCACCCTGGTCTTTGAAGTGATCAGTGAGTCTAGCACGCGCGAAATTAAGGAAAAATCAGATTTAGAGTAAAAAAGCTACTCTCTAAATATCACTCTGTTAATTGAGGGTAACCAATACCAAAATTGCTAGGTCCGTTTTTTAGCGTTAATAGCTTTATTTTCAACGTTATAGGCTGTTACAGCACATCAAAAATTACAAAGAATTTGCCGCTATTTTGGTCGGAAATGAAAACCGGAAAGTCGTTCTAAACGGTCCAGCAATATTCAAAAAGATATCTTCCCGCCCAGTAAGTTCTGGTGGCAACTCAGCGCCGACTTCCAATAGGCTAGTTATTCTTCCCGGGGCCTTCACCGTACCAATTGGAGGCCACGTTACGCGTCTTCGAATCTTGAAGAGTGTGCTTTTACCTGCCTCAGTCCTTCTAATAATAGCTACCTTCGCTTGCTCAATTTCAAAATTCAAATCTCTTAAGCTCGGTACGACATCGCCTATTCCTGCTATTGCAGCGATCATTTGTCCCTCCGATTTTATGAAAAGCATGTTCCTTGCCCCGCAATTTAGCAAACCAACGTCCGAGGTCCATTGTCAGCGTACCAGTTGCAATTTCGCGCAACTGGTAAGCCTTCGACAGGTTTTCTACTTTAATGGCAATGGCCATATTTAATTGAGATTATTTGAAATTATCACCCCTAGATCTTTTAATTCATTTCTATGGCTGTAAAATATATTTCTCACCACTGGCCCTACAGGGTGATAGGCATCCATGAAGTAGTTTCCTACATAGTTGTATCCATACTTATTAGGATTAAATGAACCAATCCGTAAGATATTGTTATCCTTGCAGAATACATCAATTCCTTCCTCCAAATCGACCCGCAAAGAGTTAGACAAATGTTCATATACAATTGGATTAACAGGCGAGATATAGACTATAGGCGTTACTTCATGGCTCTTTAGGTTGATCAATAATTTCTTAAAATAGGACCAATAAATACTGGATGTGTCGGCGGAAATGAAAAAATTTGACTTATTAACGTCTATAAATTTAAAGGAATTCTCTTTTACATAAAAACTATCTATTTGAGATTGTTGCATCAGGGAGTATCCGCCATCGGATCTGATAATGAAATACGAGTCAACATTATTTCGATCGGTTTTGATCACCATTTTATCAAAAATTGACTGAATATTAGTCTGAAAATAATCAGGACTTAACATCTGAATTAGATCATCAGGAGAAAGAGTGCGGGCATTTTTTTTCCGCTGTGCTTCCTCTTTTAATCCCAGGGATACCATACCAAATCTATAATTACTTTCCAAGTCCTTGTCTGCCACCAGCGGCGAGGATGGATCTGAAATATATTGAACCTTCTTATTGATGGTGACCGCACGCCTGGCGTGGAAAGTCCAGGGGTCAATACTTATTACTAAATATTTCGGCAACATATGATTACTATTGTACAATCCATATAGAGCAATATAATCCAATATGTTTCCACCTGGAACGGCGCAATTAAAAAAAGTGTTCTGCGGAAAAATTTCAGAGTTTACTTCTGACGACCGACTTGTCCCGAAAACGACAATGTCTTTTTTTTTCAGATCATGTATCCTAATTCTTTCTTCAATAATAGCCGTCTGCAAGCTCCCAAAAGTTGAAGGAATATATTTGACACCGGCATTTGCACCCGACACCAAAATTTCTGCGATTTCTTTGCTTCGGTGATTGATTACAAAGCCACTGTCAACTTTAATATTTACCGCCAGCACCACGGCGACTAAGGGCAACAGGAGAATAGAAACATTAATTAATAACCTTTTATACACAAAATTAAAATTGAAAGTAAATAAAACTTGACTGATTAAATTCGCCAAAAAAAAGAATAACCAAGAGTAACATATAATAAATTGACCACCTGATCACTTTAGGACACTCATTAAGTATTGCATAGATACCCTTCTTCCTTTGTACATAATGAACAATCTCGAGAAAGGCAATTAATACGACTGATAAAATCAGATCAAATTTACTTGTTCCAATCGCTTGAAAAACAGACTCATGACTCAACGCCTTCTTGATCAAATCGGGTACTCCAGTGAAAATATGAGTTGCAATATAAAAAGCAGTGTTAACGTCGTCGGCCCTGAAGAATATCCAGGCAAAACTAACCAGTGCAAAAGTTGTAAAGACAGAAAGTATTGGGAATCGATTTAGTAAAAAAAAATTATTAAATCGTTCACGACCATTTTTTGTGGCCAAGGCAAAAATTAAATAAAAGCCATGCAACGATCCCCAGATAATAAATGTCCAGTTGGCGCCATGCCACAAACCGCTTACCAGAAAAACTATAAAAAGATTCAAATACCAGCGTGGAATCGTAACACGATTGCCACCGAGAGAGAGATACAGATAATCTCTAAACCAGGTGGAAAGTGAAATATGCCATCGTTTCCAAAATTCATTGACGCTTTTTGATTGATACGGCTTATCAAAATTCGTCATTAACTTAAATCCCATTACCTGGGCTGCACCAATTGCCATATCTGAGTACCCAGAAAAATCACAGAAAATTTGAAATGAGAAAAAAAACGTTGCTATCATTAGGTTGAGGCTATTATACTGCTCGGGATTACTGTAAACAGTATCTACTACAATTCCTAACCTGTCCGCTATTACAACTTTTTTGAACAAGCCCCACGCCATTAATCTTAATCCGCTCGTTACCCGATCATAGTCGAAATCAAATCTCTCCCTGAATTGGTGCAACAGGTTTTGCGGGCGCTCAATTGGGCCTGCAACAAGTTGTGGATAAAACATTACATATAAAGAGTATATACCAAAATGTCGCTCCGCTTTTTGGCGACCACGATAAACTTCAATCGTGTAACTCATCGCCTGGAATGTGTGGAAGGAAAGGCCGATTGGTAAAAGAATTGCTAAATAAGGAATAGGATTATTCAAACCGAAACCATGCAGTAGAAATGAAAAATTCTGATTTAGAAAATTATAATATTTAAAAACAGCCAGAACTCCTACATTGGCAATCAAACTAAGTATTAAAAAAAACTTTCGCTGTTTTCCCTCTGCTCCTTCGATATATATTCCAGCAAAATAATCCACCACGATTGTAAATCCCAAAATCAAAATGTATACAGGAACGAAGGCCATATAAAAATAACAACTGCTAGATAAAAGCAAAACCCATCGAACGCGGTATGGGACCAAAAAATATGCAGATGTTACAACAATGAAAAAAAATAAGAAATGAGATGAATTAAAAAGCATAGTCTCTCGGCCGTCTTGAAAACAAGGTCCGACCAACTTTCAATTTACCTTAATTTGAAAAGAATACTCGGTTTCAATTCCATCAGATAGTACATCATTTTTGGTAGTTAAAATTCGCATAATGTAGCGGTACCAAAATTGGTATCATGTTTTCTTTTATTATTCAGTTAACACAAATTAACTACTTTCCAACAGATATGGAATCTTTCCAGCCTGAATTAAAACCTTTTATTTTCTATAGCTGCCATACTAAAGGCGAAGGGTTTATGAAATTTCGGGCTGAAGCGGACTAAAGACCACCTGAAACATTGAAATCCTCATCCTCCTTTTTCTTGCCGGATTGCTGGTGCGCTATTTTCACCAAAGGGCGCTCCTGTTCTTTATGATACTTTACTAAAGACAAAGAAGTGGTGTAATTGAGGATAGGCCGCTGCCTTGCAGACTTGGTGCGGAAATTCCTTCACAACAGGGAATTACCCTGTAAATTAATTAATCCCTTGCGCTTTCGATGAAAGCTCAACGCCCAGAGTACGGTGGCGCTTAAAGCCCGTCCTGTCACATAGAACGTTTTTTGCTATCGGCATAGTAATCTTTAACAACCTGCACAACTCTATTAACATCACCATCAGTCATCTCCACCCACAGTGGCAATCTAACCAGTCT
>JANYDR010000047.1 GCA_025363495.1 Cyclobacteriaceae bacterium
AATACTTTCAGTAATTCTGCATAGGTGAGTACTTTCGGATCGTAGTAGACGAGTACCGATTCTGCATGTCCGGTTGTTTCAGTGTTCACCAATTCATAAGTTGGATTAGGAACGTTTCCACCTGCGTATCCTGAAACTGCAGAATCAACACCCAGTACAGATTCAAAGATATTTTCACCACACCAGAAGCATCCTTCCGCAAATGCCGCTATAGCCCTGCCAGGGGGAGGAGTTAGATTGATTTTTGTATCAACTGAAGCATTCGCTTTTTTCTTCTTTGTTTGAGCATTGCAAGAGACTAGTGTTGCAGCAAAAGCCGCTACAGTGAATATCAAAATCAATTGTTTCATCTTCATTTTAATTTATAAAGCAATGTACGTAGTATCATTGATCCTGGATTGAAAAAACTAAGCGATTCGTCGCGTACACGTCAAAATGTGCTACTAATCAACTTTAAAGATTCTCCCATCAAAGGGGAATTTCGATTTCTCCACTATTTGGATGCGCTTGAAGTCCGGATGATAAGGGTTGATCAGCAGGTTATAATCACCTTGTGTTACAGCAGATGGAGTTTGTAAAACGCAGTAACGATTTTCCCGAATGAACCGGTCACCGATTGCCTGGGCCGAAGAGGGGTACGGAAAGGTGTTCCAATCCCGTGGCAAGTCTGCGACATTGAGTTTTTGCAGTGAGACATCATCTGGAATATGAATAGCAATCATTACATAGTCGCCTGGTATTGTAGCCAGGGTAAGATGGACGGCTACTTCAGCCATCGCCAGAGACCGGTTTGAAGCAGCATAGATCAATTCAATTCCTACCGAATTCCATCGCGCACCTTTTAAAGCAGCACCTGTTCCGGAGAGTGGCTCCGCGAATTTCTCTCTTGATAATCGAAAAGCCTCCATCAGGCTAAAATGCCGTAATTAATTCTTGTTAACTCACCAACCACCATCTCTTTCCCATACGAATCTTTCAGTAATTCCATCGGCTTTAATCCTCCCATTGAAAAGTTTGGGGTGTCAAGCCAGAGTTTGAACTTATCCATATCGCCAAAAGTGTCCAGCCCTATGTGTGTCACCTCAGCCATTTCAATTATTTTTTCTGATTGAAGAGGCTTGAATTGCCGCAAGGTTTGTTTATAGCGATGTAAGGATTTTGTAGATATATCCAGAAAAGTCGACCATTCATTTTCGCTAAATGGTGCATGACTTTGAATAAGATTAAACAGGGAGTAGGGAACACCCTCTCGTATCACTAAAATAATAGCCATCCTGTTAGACAGAAAATGTTTGTAACTAACGATGTTATCAGAAGTGAAAAACTTTCTATCCATTCCGGAACGTTTGACAAGTGTTGCAATTTCTTTGTCAAGCTTTTTTGATATTGTTGATTCTTCAACCATAAAACAGATTTTAGACAAATGTCTATAAAATTAAGACAATTGTCCAAACCAACAAACGCGTCCAGAAATTTCACTATAGCTTCAACAGTAGAAAAGTCTTCAAATCCTGCGATTTGAAGACTTTTCTACTTTTGAGAAGACAGATATTCTTTATGCAAGTTCCCTCAGATCCACAGGTACTACACGAGAGATGCCTTTCTCCACCATCGTAATCCCATAGATCACATCGGTGGTAGTCATCGTGCGCTTATTGTGCGTTACAATAATGAATTGTGAGTCCTTGCTGAAACTTCGGATGATGTTATTGAACTTGTCAATGTTCGCATCATCCAACGGTGCATCAACTTCATCAAAAATACAGAACGGTGCAGGCTTCAAAAGATACATTGAAAAGAGCAGCGCAGTGGCTGTAAGAGTTTTCTCTCCTCCACTTAGTTGGTTAATTCCAAGAGGACGTTTACCCTTAGGCTTTGCTATGATCTCAATCTCAGATTCCAGCGGTCTGCTCGGGTCTGTTAATTTGAGATCACAATCATCACCCTCGTTAAATAATGAGCGGAACACTCTGATGAAATGATCTTTAATGCTCTGGAAGGCCTCCATGAAGGTCTGACTTGCAACTCCTTCTATTTCACTGATTGTATTGAACAGTGATTCTTTGGCTTTGACAAGGTCGTCTTTCTGAGTAATAATAAAATCGTTTCTTTCCTTGATTTCATTGTAAGCTTCCATGGCCATTGGGTTGATGGGTCCCATATTGTCAAGCTTCTCACGGATTTTGCTTACGTCACTTCTTAATTTCTCTTCGTTGGCTTCTGCTAATTGCAAAGCCTCTTCCTCTGTGATCTGCCCAAGAACCTCATCCATTACTACATTAAATTCAACAGAGAGGCGCTCTTTTACAGAATTAAGTTCAAGCTTGCTTTCATTCAATTCATTTTGCAATTGCATGAGCATTGAATCAATGCCTTCGCGCTTGTGTTGAATACTTCTCAGGTCTTTTTCTACCTGGTCAATTTCACCACGTGCTGCGTAGTAATCTTTTTCCGCTTCATTAAGCCCATGCTCCATCTCATCTTTCTGAGCATAAAGTTTAATTAACTCTTCATCGCCTGATTGGGTACTTTCAAAGATGGTACGAATCTCATCTTCATTGTGCTTCAGTTCTGACGAATTCGCAGTGACCCGCTGAATACTTTGCTCAACGGCCTCCTGTTTAAAGCGAATCTCTTGTTCAAGACTTTTTACTCTGTTGGATTGTTGATGAAAGAAAATGTTCTGCTCATTAAAAGCATTTGCCTTTTGTTCCAGCAAATCATTTTGTGCGGTGAGTTCATCAGTTAACTGCTTCACTCTGCCGTCAAACTGTTCAAGGTCAGTAAAGATCTGCTGTGACCTCGGAAGCAACTCCTCCAACTCCCTAACCAATACATCGATCTTCTCAAGAATATCTTCCCTTCTTAGATCTGCATTGTTGATCATTTCAGCAAACTGCTCTTTCTTGGTCTTTACCGAGATGTATTCATCGTTTACATGCTTGATTGCATTTTGAGCCTCTTCAATTGCAAATTTCAGATTGTTATTGCGCAGCCGCTCCAATTCACGCTGACGGTCAATGAGAGAAGTACGAACTTCCTCCAGTTTCTTGTTAAGTTCCTTGATCTCTTTATCAAGTTTCTCAAGATTTTTAGCGCGACCAATTTTCTTCCCTTCAAACAGACCAACGGATCCACCGGAAAGACTGAAACGGCGACGGGTATATTTTCCACTTTTTGTAATGAACGTATTATCATCATCTGCATGGACTTGTTTCAAGTCGCCCTCTATGAAGTAAACACGATCAAGTATGAATGACATCAATTTGCCATACTTTGGATCAAACTCGATGATCTGAGTAGCGGGGTAAGCGTTTGAGTAGATCTGAGTTGAATTCGGAACAAATCTTTCGAACGCATCCAGGATAAAAAAGTTCGCTTTGCCTTTGCTTGCATCGCTCAGGATGTTGATGGCATCGTACGCCTCTGCTTCATGATCAACAATGTAATAATTAAGATATGGTT
>JANYDR010000086.1 GCA_025363495.1 Cyclobacteriaceae bacterium
TACATTGCTTTCATAGCAAGCATGTCAGGGTGAAGACCAACTTTTGCATCATTAGCAAGAGTACCATCCAATGGTATCATTTTTCGTACACTGTTCTTAGCAGGGATGGCGATGTTTGCCCGCACACTGTAATACTGATCATAGTTATCGACAGGAATAATAGCATTCATCCCGTCATTGCCTCCATGCATTTGCAAGATCACAAGCACACGATCATTGGTACTCTGTTGTGCCATGCGTGTGAATGCGTTTTCAGCGAGTGTTCTGATGGGAATGCCACCCAATGTCAAAGGAATTGCTGCCAGCGATAGTTTTTGTAAGAAGTTTCTTCTTTTCATTTGCTTTTTCTTTGGCTCAGAATAACTGGTACTCAGGTGACTGCATCATTGCGTTGAAAAGACTTTCGAGTTGTCGGGTTACTACCTCCGGGTCGACTGGGTTGTTCCAGCGGAACGTCCATGAACCTTCAGGATCAGTATCAATTTGAGGTGACTTCAGAAATGCAGTGAGAAAGTAATTCATCCGCTCGGCAGTAAGCCCTGAAGCATCATCTTGCGTGGCATCATACGTTAGACTGTCATTCAGGGGCAATAGATATTTTGCCAGTTCGATGATCAGGTCTCTTGCATTGGAAGCAGTAACGTTTGGGATTTTTATTTTGATAAAATTCACCACGTCAATCTTGTCCGTTGACATTGGATCTCCGGAGACCAACATTCGTATGAAATCATATCGACTGGTGAGATAGTTGGTTGAAATCCAGCTGCGATGATAAATCGGATATTGGTGATAGGCATCATAGCCCGCTACGTCAAAGGGTTCATAAAAATGCATTCCCATAGAAGTAAGCTCAGTTACCATTGCACCTGTTTTGGTGTACAGTTGGCTGGCAGAAGATTGAGGATCGGGTACAGTCTTCTCAAAAAATCTCATTGTTCCAATCATCAGGTCAAGCGGAGATTTGATGATCGCTCCGAAGTTGTCATCATCTACACCGGAAGCAGCATCAAAGAAATGCTGACTTTGAAAGAGATCTTCGAGTACTGATTGAATTTTATATCCACTGTTTTTAAAAGTATCAGCCATTGCGGCGATGACTGTTGTATCCAGGGCTTCGGTAATGTTGTGATAAACAAAATGCCGGTAAACACGACGGCAGATGTTCATGGCGGTTTCAGGTTTTGAGTAAATCTGTTCAACCAATTGACTGATCTCGTCAAGTGCGCTCGCTTCCGTTGCATTTCCACCGCTTAGCAACGCCGGATTTGGCTGTATGATCGAATTGTTGAAACGGTCGCTGAATTGCTTTGATGAATTATCATGGCTGGATGCATTTGTTTTGCTTCCCCTGACTATTCCACGCGGAAGAAGTGTATCCGGATCGATGTTTGCAAATGTTGTGTCGATGTCCCAACCTGAAAGCACCTTGGCCGCAGCCTGGACATCGACCTCACGGTATAAAAAATAATCACCCGGATCAGTGACGACCGGAAGAGTGCCCTCAAGTCCACGGCCGATAGTATATAGCTCATGAAATTCACGTGCATAGTTTTCGTTTGGACTTCCTTTTACATTAAGATCGCCATCCAGCAATTTGAGCATGGCATTATCCACGCAGATTTTTTTTGAAAGCTCTTTAAAGTTGAATTTAGTTCCGGCAGTTTTATCAAATGCATAAAGACGGAAGAGCTGGTTCTGAAAATAGAGTGACCTGCTGTTGTCAACTTTGGATTGTATCGTTGTAAAGACTGTATGAATGAAGAAAACAATTTTCTCTCTAACGGAATAGGCAAGCGCCTGACCAGATGGAATGCCGGTACTCATCATTTGTGCCAGGAACCAGCCCTTGAAAAACTCCTGGAGGTCGCTATCGCCGCTGTTGGCAGTGGTTGTGCCAGAGATGGCCCGTTCCTTTCCGGTCAGCGGATCGATGGGAGCCAGTGGAGTCGGAAGAGGTTGCTGAAAAAGTTGTGCTACTGCCTGCGCTACAGTAAGAGTTGCAAAGGAATCTATTTGCTCTTTCGTTGGTCCGAATGACGCACGATGAAGCAGGTGAGCGGCCCGTTTTGGTCCAAGTGTTCCGGCAAGGGAGGGAAGCGGCATAATCTCAGTCTATTTAGTGCAATTAATCCCGGAAGTTGCTAGTGATAGGTATAATTTCAGTTGAATCGACATTATCAACGACTATTGTATGTATTTTTCTATGGTGTTATGTTTACAACCAGTAATGCAAGGTCACGAAGAACACAAAGAAGGAACAAAGATCACAGCGTATGTAATTATTTCTTTGTGTTGTTGTGGTTCTTCGTGTGCGTTGTGACCATTTTTATTTAAAGCATTTTATTGACTATGAAAATCATTGAGTGTCCGAGAGATGCGATGCAGGGGATGGAGAAATTTATCGCCACTGAAGATAAAATCCGCTATCTCAATCAGTTGATGAAAGTTGGTTTTGATACAATCGATGCCGGGAGTTTTGTTTCGGCAAAGGCGATACCACAGATGCGTGATACGGCGGAGGTACTGGACAAAATTGAATTTGGGAATAGTAAATCAAAACTGTTAGCCATTGTTGCTAACGTTCGCGGTGCAGAGGAGGCAAGTGGTCATGCAGCGGTTTCCTATTTAGGGTTTCCCCTTTCTTTGTCCGAGACATTTCAACAGCGCAATACGAATAAGTCGATCGCGGAAGCATTGGATACACTCAACAATATCCAGGAAATCTGTGTTACGACCGGAAAGACCCTGGTGACATATATCGGCATGGGATTTGGCAATCCTTACAAAGATCCTTACGATGTTGCGCTGGTGGGAAAGTTTGTGGATATACTTTCAACTCTTGAAGTAACTATAATTTCATTAGCCGATACAATTGGAGTTTCAAAACCCGATCAGATAAAGTATTTGCTTACACATCTTACAAAGGATTTCCCTTCAATTGAATTTGGTATTCACCTTCATTCTAATCCGGTTACAGCCATTGAAAAAATTGCAGCGGCAGTAGAGTCAGGTTGTCAACGCTTTGATGGAGCCATTAAAGGCTTTGGTGGTTGCCCGATGGCCGAAGATGAGTTGGTGGGTAATCTGGCTACCGAGACGATTCTATCTTATCTGGATTCGAAGGGAATTGAAACGGGATTGGATGGAGAGGAGTTTGTAAAGGCGATGGCAGTGGCGGGGGAGATTTTTTAGGACACCATCCAGACTATTCCCGAAGTTCTTTAGGTAACCCTATTTTTTTCATAAACTCGGTAGCCTCCTTGTTTTTCTTTACAAAAAAAGGATCGTTACTGTAATCCTTCATATTATTATTAATTGTGATCTTGCTGTTAG
>JANYDR010000088.1 GCA_025363495.1 Cyclobacteriaceae bacterium
GAAATGCTTCCAGTATCCTGGTAAAGACAATTATTGAAGGAGATGCGATGAGTGGTACTACTACTGTTGGGCAGTTTGGATCATTCCCGATTAAGGCGACGAGAGCGAAATAACCACTTCTTAAGCGGGAAAAGCTAACTATACTTTCTTTTCTTTGTTGTGTTTGCCTTTGGCGGTAATTCTAAGACCCGGACGGGATTCCAAGTCCTGTTGGGAAAACCATATTCCGACTGACCTAAGCTGAAATAAAAAATCCTTTGCCACGGATGACACGGATTTCCACTGATGAGCAGCTTCGCTGCTCATCTTTCATATTTATACTTAGTCGATCATTCAATGACCACGGATGCAGCAAGTTGCTTAGCGCTCTAAAAAAATCAGTAGCTGGTTGATAAACTCGACTGCTCAAAATAATCATCTTCCCATTCTGTAACCTAAACCTTAAGTTGATGAACGCGGCGAAGCGGCGAATCCGTGGCCTTTATTCTAGTTTGGCTGTATTTTGTACTATCCGTGAAAATCCGTGCCATCCGTGGCAAAATTTCTTTCGTTGTTAGATTTAGGTAGAATGACACTAATTTTCACAGATAAGGAAACAAAAAAATGCGATCGATTAAATTACCTCTGATTGGCAGTGATGGTTGAATGATTTTCAAGTAAAGCAAAAAAGTCTCAACAATTAAGTCGAGACTTTCGTGGAGAATAACGGATTCGAACCGATGACCTCTTCCATGCCATGGAAGCGCTCTAGCCAGCTGAGCTAATCCCCCTTTTGATCAATAGACAACTATCAGGTTTGCAAAAAAGATTTCAATGTTTGCAGGAAACTTTGCCTATTGTCCATTGTCAACTGCCTACTTGAATACTAATCTCAAATATATTTCAAAAATACTAAGAGACAAACTATCCAATCTTCACTGGCTCACGATGCCCAACCCACGTAAACCTCTTAGTCACATACTCAGGATTTGTAAACGATGCATTTCCGGATGGATTACCCCCTGTTACATGATAATCAGAAAACGCTGCATTCTGATTCATATAAATGCCTCCAGTTAGATTGAATGATACGGGTGTTGCCGCCAATGACATCTCGTCGGCGATCTTTTCCTTTATTGTGTCATCTGTTGAATATGCTCCGCAAGAGATTGCTCCATGTTTTTGCGCCATTTCTTTCGCCAAGGCAATCGACTGATCAGTATTTTTGGTTTTGATCAATAAGGCGATAGGACCGAAAAGCTCTTTGCTGAAAATTTCTTTTTGAGAGGCATCTACCTCTACAACAACCGGTGTTACCAATCGAGCATTTTTGAATTGGGAATTTTCAAATACACGTGATTTCAACCATACCTTTCCAGGAAGCTTTTCTGCTTCGAGAACGCGTTCGCTTGTTTTTTTATTTTGAACTGCACCTAACACAAACGGACCTGCCTTCGGGTTATCTACAAGACCATTAAGATTATCGACAAATTTCCGGGCAAACTGATCAAACGAAATTTTGCCAGCCGGAGTATTGATTCCACCTTCGGGGATATAAAAATTCTGCGGGGCCGTACACATCTGACCGCTATAGAGATTAACGGAGAAGGCAAGATTGGCAGCAGCCTTATCTGCATCGTCCACTGAATCAAGAATGACAGAATTGACTCCAGTTTTTTCTGTAAAGACAATTTTTCCCGGCAACGATTCGAGGTAAGAACCGAACAACGAATTGCCTGTATAATCAATAAGCTTGACGTCCGGATTCTCAGCCAATTGTTTTGTAATCATTTTATCAAATGTGTCTACTCCGAGTTGACAGATTGCCGGATCAAGATTGTTTTCAATCAATACTTTCTGAATCTCTGCTACCACAATAGCAATCGGCAGAATAGCGCCGGGATGTGGTTTTACAATTACTGGATTACCTGTTATAAGACTTCCGTAAATTCCGGTCACTGAATTCCATGTCGGAAAAGTTGAGCAGCCGATAACAACAGAAACACCCTTTGGTACTGCCCGCCATTCTTTTTTCAACTGAACATTAAACTTCCCCATAGGCTTGTCCCAGATTGCTGCCGAAGGAAAGCGGGTAAGTTCTTCATAACCGGCTGCTATTGCCTCCAGCGCACGATCTGCCGCATGAGGACCCGAAGCCTGGAACGCCATCATGTATCCCTGACCAGTTGTATGCATAGTGGCATATGCGATTTCAAAAAATCTATTTTTTACTCTGTCGAGCGACTCTATTAATATACCGGCGCGATCTTTAGCACTAACTTTTCTCCAGACATGAAAAGCCTTGTCTGATCTTTCAACCAATGTTGATGCAGAAAAAATTGGGTAAGAAATTTTCAATGCCTCTTGCAGATAGGGTGACTCCTCCTGCCCCGCCCATCCTTCAGGTGAAGGTTGATTCAACTCCTCAAATTTCCTTCCAAGAGAGGCTTTAAATTTTTCCTGTCCTAAGGTATCCGCAGTATCCCCATAAACGGCCGGCGACGGTTGTTCCGCATAGGCAGCATAAAATGTACGGGCATGGATGGCATCAATGGCTTTCTTTAATGCAGCCTCGTGTTTTTCGAAAAGTGACATAGGTTATTTATTAGTTCTATTTCTGAGCACCAAAAACTTTTTTCAATAATTCAGTAGTTCTTTCCAAAGGATTATCGCGGATCTTTTTTTCTTCAGCAGCAATCATAAAGAAAAGTCCATCCATTGCCTTGCCGGTGGCATACTCATTTAAATCAGGATTTACTTTTTCTACCAAAGGAATCTTATTATAGGTTGTAATAAGATCACCATAATATTTCGTCGCGCTTACTTTGTCCAATGAGTTTTGAATCACGGGCTTAAATTTATCTTTCAATTGAGGGGAAGTGGTGCGTTTCAAAAACTGTGTTGCTGCATCCGGTTGTCCTTTTAAGATTGCCCATGCGTCATCAATTGTCATTTGCTTGATTGCGTTGATAAAGATTGGCTTTGCTTCTTTCGCAGCATCTTCTGCCCCGCGGTTCAATGTAAGCACAAACTTATCCACCTGATCCCCCAGGCCTACCTGACGCAAACGATCTTCGACTTTTTTTACATCCGGAGGAAACGGAATTTTTATGGAAGGATTTTTAAAATAACCATCAACCTGGGTAAGCATATCCGAACTATTGGACGTCCCTTTCACCAGTGCTTCCCGGAGGCCATCCGCTACTTCTGCAGCTGTTGGCGTTGCCGATCCGCCTTGCAATTTCTTCTTGGCATCCTGCAAAGCTTTGTTAAGATTAAGTTGTGCCGATGCATATCCTGAAATTATCACGAACCCGATAAGAATCAATTTTTTCATGTTTTTAGCATTGATGTACTGAACGTTGTTTGGATTGAAATTTCCAATTCATTTAGATTCCTAACTTCTAAACCTTATGGGTTATTGTATTGAAGTCCTCCATTTTTCATTCTTTAATTTTTCATTATTAAGTGCAAGTTATAAAAAGTCCAACTTAAGATCGCACCAGTGTTTCAGAATTGATTTCCGCTATAGTACGGCAACCAGCAAGACCCATTGTAAGATCAAAATCGGTTAGCAAATTTTGTATTACTTCCCCTACTCCGGCCTCTCCGGCGATGGTAAGTCCATAGACATAAGGTCTTCCGACACAAACAGCTTTTGCCCCCAACGCCAATGCTTTAAACATATCAGCACCTCCACGAATGCCGCTATCCATTAACACAGGCACTTGACCACTTACTGCTTTTACAATTCCGGGAAGGGCTTCGAATGTACTGATCGCACCATCTACCTGTCTTCCTCCATGATTGGAAACGATAATGCCATCAATACCGTGGTCCATCGCAAGCTTCGCATCATCAGGATGAAGAATTCCTTTTACTAGAATTGGAAGTTTGGTGTGCTTTCTCAAAAATGCCAGGTCACTCCATGTTAGTGCAGGATTTGAATAAATAGCGGTGAACTTCCTCACAGCTTTCACAGGCCTTCCGGAACGTAGTTTGCTAATGAATCCATTTCCAGGATATGCCCTTACCATTTTGATAAGTCCCGCCAGGGAGTCGATTGTAATCTTTTGCGATGGAGGTGCAGACAAATCAGGTTCATCCATCAATCGCTGAAATACCGGATCAGAAGTATATTGTGCAATTCCCTTTCCTTCAAGAAACGGAAGATAGGCAATATCAAGATCGCGAGTTCTCCAGCCAAGCAATGTTGTGTCAAGCGTTACAGCGATTGCTAAACATCCACATTTTTCTGCGCGCTCAACCAAACTTGCTACAAGATCATTGGATTTGCTCCAGTATAACTGAAACCATCTTGTACCCATGCCCATCGCAGCAGCCACTTCTTCCATGGGTTTGCTGGCCTGGTTACTAAATATATATGGAACATTCCCGGCAGCGGCAGCTTTACCCACAGCGACATCTGCTTCAGGATGCACCATTTCAAGAACACCAACGGGAGATAATATTAATGGCGATGAAAATTTTTGCCCGAATAATTCCACACTTGCATCACGCTGACTAACATCCCGTAACATACGTGGTACGATATTATACTTTTCAAAAGCAGAACGATTGGATACAACAGTACTCTCAAGCCCTGCCCCACCGGCGATGTAGGCAAAGGCCTCGGCACTCATCAACTTCCGGGCCTTCTCTTCGAGTTTATGCCAATCGATTGGAATCTGAGAGTGAACTCCAGCGAAACCGTTTAAATAAATTTCGCGTTGTCGCTCCGTTCGTATGATAGGTTTGTTCATCGTACTAAGTTACAATAAAATGGTAATCGTTGGTCGGTAATCTGTAATCTGTAAACGGTAATCAGCGTGTGCCACCGATCACCGAATACTGATCAACGATTACCGATTACAGATTACCATTCCTTAACTATATTTGCGCCCTAATTCTCCTCAATGAAAACAATTCTTGCAGAACTCCTCACGATCGGTGATGAAATACTCTATGGACAGATTGTAGACACTAACTCGCAGTGGATGAGTGTGGAACTCAGCAAAATTGGGATAAAAGTAATCCGCAAGACTTCCATTGGCGACCGCGAAGATGAAATTCTCACCGCTTTCGCGGAAGCGGAAAAGCGCGCGGATATTGTGCTGATCACCGGCGGACTAGGACCCACCAGCGATGATATTACAAAACCATGCCTTGCGAAGTATTTTGACTGTGAACTCAAAATACATGCGGAGGCATTGGCCGAAGTAACTGAATTTTTTGTCAGCCGTGGACGTGAAATAACGGAGATCAATCGTCAGCAAGCAGCGTTGCCGGTATGTTGTACTAAAATTACAAATCCTATCGGCACTGCTCCCGGAATGTGGTTTGAGAAAAATGGAAAGGTATTTATGTCCATGCCGGGAGTGCCGCACGAGATGAAGCGAATGATGACAGAACAAGTCATCCCTAAATTATTGCAGACGTATAAGATGCCAACCATTATCCACAAGGTAATTCGCACCGTGGGCATCGGGGAATCATTTTTAGCAGAAAAAATTTCTTTCTGGGAAAAGTCATTGCCAAGACATATCGGGTTGGCTTACCTTCCAAGCTTAGGTGAGGTGAAGCTGCGTCTTACCGGAATGGGTGATTCTGCAGAAAATCTTCAAGCCGAAATTGATGCGCTTTCCGAAAAACTTAACCCCTTTGCCGGAGAGTACATCTACGGTTATGGTGATGACCCATTAGAAGTTGTAATTGGAAACACTCTTCGTAATAAAAGATTGACATTATCTGTAGCGGAAAGCTGTACTGGTGGATACCTATCTCATCTCATCACCAGCGTACCCGGATGCTCTGATTATTTTCTCGGTAGCATGATACCGTATGATTATCAAATCAAGATGCGTCAACTTGGAGTAAAACCGGAGACGTTGGAAAAATATGGTGCGGTGAGTGAACCTACTATTATTGAAATGGCCAACATAGTTCGGGCAAAATTCAATACTGATATTGGTGTATCTACAAGCGGTATCGCCGGCCCCGGTGGTGCAACTCCTGATAAACCAGTTGGAACTGTTTGGATCGCTTATTCCGACAAGTACCATACTGTTACTAAGAAATTGCAGTTAAGTAAAGACCGGGGAATCAACATCCGGTTGGCATCTGCAGCGGTACTGAATTTAATTCGACTGAGTTTGCCGAAGTAGCTTGGAATCCAATTCATCCGGCTTTCTTAGCCAGGATGAGATTGATACGTTCGGCTGTATTTTTAAAAGAAACGTATCAACCGGCTGGCGATCTTGCTCTACTAATCTGTCGCCAGTAGCGAGCACCAAATAATCACCAGCAGTCGCAAATAAGGTCATCGTATCGGTCTCGTATGTAATCGCTACCCGATGAGCTGCTCTTTGCGTGATGTCCGAATGTATCAGTTCAAATTGATGCGAGGCAAAAGAAACCGGGCGACCTAATGAATCCTTTAAACCCGGTATCACATTCTTTAGTTCGTTTACAAACAGTCCGATAGAAAACCCAACTTTATAGTGAAGGGAGTTTGCTTTTGGATTATTTGCAACTAGTTCTTGTAAGGTTCTGAATTTATTTTCCGTGTTGTAAGCCTGTGCCTGCAATTGAAATTCAATAAAAGATTCATCAAAAACATTCCTTTCAAAGTTTCCCGTGGAGGAAGAATCGATTTCCTGTTTTAAAACAATTCTTACAAGAGCCTGAGTCATTTGATTATGCAGAAACATAAAGTGTATGGGTAAGGTCATAACCTCCAGTAGTTGCATTTGCCATTACCGTTGCCAGTTCGTTCGTCAGAGAGTCTTTAATTATACTGTCTGTAGAGTTCTTTGTTGAGTTTTGTCCGTGAGCAGAATAAAGTGATGTATTATAAACTGCCGTATTAATATCTTCGGGAAAGGCAAACTGTGATGTTAGTTTCAAAACATTACTAACATACACCTGTACATGAACATGAGTTACCCGACCCGTGTACCAACCCGGATATATGGTTGTAAACTTTACGACGCCGTCCGTATCGGTATACTGAAGTCCTCTGCAGAAAACGGCAGAAGTATTATTTTGTGTTCCCAGATAGCCTGAATTCGTATAACCTGAATAGTATCCATCCTTGTCGCAATGCCACACGTCCACACGGGCGTTAGAGATAATAGCACAATTGTTATTTACATTCTTTACCGTGAGGGTCATACTTAATGGCAATCCCTTCTTACCATCAGTGATGTCAACACGTTGAATAGAAGATCCGCGACTTGTGTATAATGGATACGGCCCGTCTGTTTCCGTATCAGTTACCGTGCAGGAAGTTGTGGTCGTGGTTGTACTGTCCGTTGTGGTAGTACTAGGCTGGGGATCATTTTTACTACAGGCAGCAACAATTGGCATTAATAAACCCATCAACCCTACTCTTTTCAAAAATTCCTTTCTTTCCATAATAATTTTTTGTTATAAAAAAGGGGCCACCCCCAATAGTGGCCCCAGAAACAACACAAACATTAACTACTCTTGCAGGGTCTTTGTGGATACCACACCGTTAAGTGTAACGGTCACTGTATTGTTACTGCATGTACCATCTCCAAAGTCAACTGATACTGTATCGGTATTATAGACAGTGTCGACAGTGCCACTTACAGGACCATGATGCTCACGACCACAGGCAATATTTTCAATGATGGACTTGGTGATCTTATGAGAATAAATTACGGTTCCAGCGGAAGTCGCAACAACGGTGCTTCCATCAGTTGTTATCTGACCACTAACGGGTCTGTTATTTGAATCTAATACTATTTCGGAGCTTCGTTGCTTTGTACTCGTCCAGGTTGTCACCGTACCGTCACTGAATGTTATTTTTCCGTCGGCCACATTTGTTGTTGATAAACCTTTGCCCGTAGTGCTGTCAAATGTTGTCACGCGGGTTTTTGTTCCTGATATGGAAGCTCCGTTAACCACATAACTATCAAACGTGATTATCTCCGTTTCAGCTGCGCTGTTGCCACTTCGTGTGATAGTAATTTTACCAGATCGCGTAACAGTAGTGCTTCCGTGAGTATTTGTCACTCCTGTGCCATAATCGACTACAGTTTTAGCAATCTTCAAAAGCAAGGAGTCAAATTTTGGAAATTGTTTTCCGCTAAAGCTGCATCCTTCTGGTCCTCCCGAATTTTGTGCTGGTTGAGTTAACGTCACCGTAGCACCGGAAGCATCATAGTTAGTGACCGTAGCTCCACTGGCTGAATTCATTCTCAAACCTCTGAAGTCGCCGGCACTTTCCGCATCAATTATAGCAAGAAGCTGGCCAGTGGGAGCAAGTAATTCGGTACCATCCAAAAGACCATTCCCTCGCCCGCCGGGTTTGTGTCCGCCCAGTCCTCCACTTGCGGTTGTACTTGAAGTGCTTCCACTGATGCTAAAAGTTGAACCACTGGCCAATTGACTGGAAGTTTGAGCCACATCCGTCAGGCTCGTCGTTGTAGTGACACTACTCCCTACATTATTTTCACTGCAAGCGGTAACCGTTAAGATCACCACACCAAATAGCATGAGACTTTTTAATGCTGAATTTTTCATATTTTTTTTATGATTGTGATATAGCGAATACGGTGTAAGTCACGCGAAAATTGTCGCACACTTTAAATGTGTCGCTTGAGCGGATGAATGTGTAGATGGATATCAGGCCGAAGGGCCGTACTTCTTTCTGAAATCGGCGGCGTACTTGTCGCCTACCGGAATGGCAGTAGGCCCGATAAAGACCTGGGACCGTTGAAAAGAAGATATCTTGGAAAAAGGAACTATAAATGAATTGTGAATCCTGCAAAACAGTCGCCCTGGAAGCTTAGTCTCAATGGCTTTCAGGTTCATTCGGGTCAATACCGGTCGCGATTGTGATGCGAGAAATATCTTTACATAGTCTTTCAACCCTTCAACGTACAGAATATCATCAAACATGATTTTTATCTCTCTGTATTCTGCACGGACGAAGAAAAATAGATCCTCCGGCGATGTTGGAGTAGCATCTTTAAGCAAATGGAACTGATCACGGGCCCTGTTCGCCGCTTTCAAAAAACGATCAAATGGAATTGGCTTCATCAGGTAATCTACAACATCCAGCTCGAAACCTTCTACTGCATATTCTTCATACGCTGTAGTAATGATCACCAATGGTGGATTATTGAGGGACCTTAAAAATTGTGTTCCGGTCAATACCGGCATTTGAATATCAAGAAATATCAGGTCAACAGTATTTTTTTGAAGGAACTCCAATGCTTCTATTGGAGACGAACAAGAAGTCATTAATTTCAGGAATGGCACCTTTCCGATATCGTCGCAAATTAATCTGAGTGCAAACGGCTCATCATCAACTGCGATGCAGCGTAACTGTTCTGAAGAGGATTCAATCATATCAGAAAAACGCGATCAATTTAAAATTATTTCAAGTTTAAGACTGAATATACCGTCTTTTTCGGAAGATTCTAAACTATACCTGTCCGGATAATGAAGCATTAATCTTTTTTTAACGTTAGCAAGTCCAATGCCGGATTCTTCTTTATTTGTTGATTGACCCGTTTTCAGAATCAGGTTTTCAGTTTTAAAAATCAGCTGATCGTTATTCAGTGTCAGTTGAATTTGATTTTGAAAGGAACCAGTAAAGTCTCCGTATTTAAAAACATTCTCAACAAGAGGAATAAACAATAAGGGAACTATCATTTTATTTTCAGCTTCCCCGGTAACGGAAAAGAAAATACTCTGGCGTTCAGTCATCCGCATTTGCTGAAGACTGACGTAATCCTTAAGGTTCTGAATCTCTTTTTCAACTGCTATTTTCTCCTGACCGGTCTGGTACAAAATATAACGAAGCAATTGTGAAAGTTTCAACACCGCTTCTTCTGCCTGATCTGATTTAGACCGAACAAGCCAGCGAATGTTATTCAATGTATTAAATAAAAAATGAGGACTAATCTGCAGTTTAAGTACGGCCAATTCTGACGCCACTTTTTGAAAGGCCCGTTCTTGTTCTGAAGCCCTTGCTTTTACCCAGTCTTTCCAAAGAACAATAGTCGTGCTGACAGTAGCTACCATTATGGTAATTAAAAAACTTGAGAAAAGAGGTCCTGCAAGCATCATCGGACGCGGACCGCGATGACCCGGACCTGGCCCGAAATCATTGGGAGGTCGCGGTGGTGGTCCGTTGTCACTATCAAATCCGGGTCGAAAAGGGTCTGCTAAATAATAATGTATCTGTCCATTCACAACGCTAACTACAATCACTGCTGAAAGAAGAACCAAAAGCAACACTCCAACATTATTGTTTTTAAGCAAGACTGGCGTGAGGTATAGAAGATTGACGTAGAATAATGCCATCAGTATAAGGTTCCGCAAAGCCATTGATTCGAGGTTGCCCGTATCGCTCAGGATCGAGTCAAATTCATTTGGCGGCGACATCAACAGTGGGGCAATAAAGAATATGGTCCAGCCAGCTATGTGGAAGAGAATGGGGCTTTTGAATATTGGTTGAAATGGACCAGACATAAGAAGACGAAGTTACCCCTTAAAACAGAAGTCTATGGCAATTGTAGACAAAGAAATAGGAAATGGAGACTGGGAGAAGCATCCCATCGGTGCGGGAATCGCACCTGACAAAATTAAACTTTGAATAGAGTCGA
Organism: Cyclobacteriaceae bacterium; assembly: GCA_025363495.1. GTDB lineage: Bacteria > Bacteroidota > Bacteroidia > Cytophagales > Cyclobacteriaceae > ELB16-189. The sequence continues at coordinate 10,623 of JANYDR010000088.1, forward strand.
ATGCATTTCCCACAGATTCGAATGTAAAATGATTACAAAACTACGTTGCTATCACAAAAATGATTAAAGAAAACGTTGCCACGGATTCCAATACGCCTTCGGTGTAAAACAACGTTGCTAACTGGCTGGCTTTGCATGCGGAGGCTTGCCACAGATTGCACAGATTTTCACAGACAGGCGGTGTAGCCGCCCATCTGTGTTATTTTCTTGACCAGCAAATGAATTCCTGGCAATGATCTGTGTGCATCTGTGCAATCTGTGGCAAAAAAATGTTAGATGGAATTTCACGGATTTTCACGGAAAGAATTAAATGCACTTTTGCGGTAATAAAAATCCTTGGATGCAGCTTCGCCGCGCCTGATGAACCGTGATTGATCTGGAAGCCTCCTATAATAATTTATCGATTTAAACTCGCGGTCGATTTTCAGCGACTCCGGCAGCTTGCTGCATCCCTGAACTTTACACGCGAGCAATAATGCATCCAATTGAATTTATCCGTGAAAATCTGTGCAATCCGTGGCGTCTTTTTCTTCGTCGATAAATTCACCGGAGGTGTGATAAATCCTTCCTCCGCGCCGAGGAGAATGAGATTTTGAATGTTGTCAGATAGAATTCCACAGATTTAAACTCGCAGGTTTCAGCAGAATTCTAAGAGTTCTCGAAAAATCTGCGAATATTCGATCTGTGGAATCTGTGGGAAATGTATTTTCACTTTCCGCTGATCCCATCAACCAACGAATAGCAAAAAATAGCCGCTTCTTTTTTCCGATAATTTGTGTAAATCTACGGTAGTAATAATTCCTAAACAGTCGCCCATGAAATCACTCAATAAATATCATTACTTATTTGCAGTTGCTGCAAGCATAATCTTTTTTGAACCGGGTTTCTCACAACCAGATCAAAAACTGACTCATGATATTTTTAAAGAGCTTATCGAAATCAATACCACTCACTCCGTAGGAAGCACTACGATAGCAGCCGAGGCGATGGCAGCGAGATTGCGCGCGGCAGGTTTTACTGATAAAGATATTTTTATAGGAGGCCCTGATCCAAAAAGAGGGAATCTTGTAGCGACGCTACGGGGCTCTGGAAAAAGGAAGCCACTATTATTACTTGCCCATCTTGATGTGGTAGAGGCATTACGATCAGATTGGGATTCCGATCCATTCAAATTTGAAGAGAAAGATGGTTTTTATTATGCCCGCGGAGCCAGCGATGACAAAGCAATGGCTTCCATCTTCGTTGCCAACATGATCCGGATGAAACAGGAAAAATTCGTACCCGACAGAGATATTATTATGGCATTAACGGCTGATGAAGAAGGTGGAGATTTCAATGGAGTAGATTGGCTTCTTAAAAATCACAAAGATCTCATTAACGCTGAATTTGCTTTGAATGAAGGAGGGCGCGGACAGGAAAAAGATGGTAAAAAGCTTTTGAATGGTGTGCAGTTAAGTGAAAAAGTGTTTCAGAGTTTTAAGCTTGAGGTAAAGAACCGCGGTGGTCATAGTTCACAACCACGCAAGGACAACGCGATCTATCGTTTGGCTAAAGCTCTTGATAATCTTTCAAAGTTTGATTTCCCTGTCAACCTGAATGAAGGAACACGCATCTATTTTGAAAAGAGTTCCAAGCTTGAGACAGGTCAGCTTGCGGATGATATGAAAGAAATCATAAGACCATCGCCTTCACCCGATGCCGTAGCACGATTGTCTGTCTTTCCAAATTACAATGCGATGATGAAAACAACCTGTGTAGCCACCATGATAAGTGGAGGTCACGCTGAAAACGCATTACCACAAACAGCAACTGCCACCGTGAATTGCAGAATACTTCCTGGTGAAGATCCTGAAAAAATAAGACAAACATTGGTTGGTGTTTTTGCTGATGAAGGTGTTACAGTTACTGCATTAAGAGAAGCCAGGAAAAGTCCACCGTCACCCGTGAGTGCTGATGTGTTCGGTCCGATCGAACGCATTACTCAAAAAATGTGGCCGGGAGTACCAGTCGTTCCCCTGATGTCAACCGGCGCTACGGATGGATCTTATCTTCGCAATGATGGAATGCCGGTATATGGTGTTTCAGGGCTCTTTGCCGACGTGACCGATGTGAGATCACATGGAAAAGATGAAAGGATCGGTGTAAAATCATACTATGAAGGACAGGAGTTTTTATACCAGGTGGTGAAAGAGATGAGTCAGAAGACGACGATCAAACGGAACGATTGACAATTGGATTTGCTACAGCAGCACGGATGGAATTGATAGCTGACCGTAAGTGCAACTTACACCAGCCCTGGAAGGGCACAGTTTATTTAACGGCGCGCGGCGCGTACCGTTAAGTTATTGACGAAATTAGTGAAGCCCCTGTAAGGGCGATGTTTAATTCACACTGGCATCGTTCATAGCAATCAATTTTATATTCTTAAAGAAAAATAATACTCTTACTATAATTCATCAATTGCGTGCCGAAAGTTTGAAGAACGATCTAAATTCTCTGGGCACGCCACGAAAATGTGACACCAATACCCAAGGCTAAAGCCTTGGGCTATTAGACTTCGGCCTTCGGCCTTACAGGCCTGTGATGCATCGGTATAGAAAGAACCCCACTAGCGCCAGCGCAGGTTCTAAGTGTCAAAAATTGAAGCGTTATCATTCAGAACGCAGGCTATCAATCGGGTTGGCGATAGCAGCACGTATAGATTGATAGCTAACGGTTAGCAACGCAATTAAAGTTGTTGATGAAATAGCAACTATAAATACTGAAACTCCGATAACCGTATGATAAGCAAAACCCTCCAACCATCGGTTCATTACAAACCAGGCAAGCGGTGCGGCGATCAGGAATGATAGCATAATGAGCCCTACAAAACCTTTTGAGAAAAGGTACACGATATTCTGAACGGAGGCACCAAATACTTTCCGGATTCCTACTTCACGGATTTTCTGCTGAGTAAGGAACGACACCAGGCCAAACAAACCGAGGCAGCTAATGAATATTGATAAGCCCGCAAAAATTTTCATCAATGTAAATGACCGCTCTTCTTCGCGATACATATTTCCGAGATGCTCTTCGAGAAAACTATACTCAAAAATATATTCCGGATAAGCCTTCGCATAGGCCTTTTCCACCAATTTCATCGTTTGACTTAGGTTGCCCCCCTGCATACTTATTCCTGCGTCATAATAGAAATAAGGATAAGGAAGCAGAACAGCGGGAGCAACTTCCTGATGGAGAGATTCTGTATGGAAATTCTTAACCACACCAATCACCGGCGCATTGATATCATTCAGACCGGTTGTTATTTTCTTTCCGATGATATCTTCATTGGAAGCAAATCCCAGCTTCCTTACCAAAGCCTCATTCACCACATAGCTGTAAAATCTCTCTTCCTTTGGTAATTCCATAGCTTTCTCCTCGCTCTCGGTGAACCATCGACCGGCAACTAATTCAATTCCATATGTTTGAATATAATTTCTATCAACGGGTTTGATCTTGGTATCAAACCTTTCCTGATTTCCTCTTTCTGTCAGGTAAAAACCAGTTGAAAAATTATTTTCAGAAGTAGGTGCGCCAAGGGAAAAGGAAACATGTTCAACTCCCGCTGTAGTTTGAAGCAAGCTGTTGAATAATTCACGCCTCTCCTTTGAAGTTTCCGGAAGGCTAATGTTTACAATTGCTTCCTTATTGAACCCTAGCGGCTTGGAACGAAAATATTCCATCTGGTTTGCAACTATTAATGTCCCCATTATTAATACCTGGGTTATTAAGAACTGGAATGTGACAAGATACTTTCTTGTCACGGCTCCGGATGTCCCGAGATTAGAAATTTTATTTTTAAGAACCGTTACAGGATTGAAGTGCGAGAGGACGAACGCCGGGTAAGATCCGGACGTAATTGTTGTAAAGATTACAATTCCCAAGAGAAAGAAAATGACGGTGAAATTATTTCCAATACTGAATATGATTTCCTTTCCAAGAAAAGTACCTATTGGCTGAATCGTAAGCTCGACGATTACCAACGCGATCACAGTAGAAACAAGGGTCAACATAAGAGCTTCCAATAAAAACTGACGGGTAAGCTCCCTGCGACTTGCTCCTAACGTCTTTCTGACACCAACCTCCCGCGATTTTTTTATTGCAAGTGCCGTGCTGAGATTGATGAAGTTAATACATGCTACAACCAAAATAAATCCACCCAGAAGACCAAGTATGATGAGATTTGTTTTGCTCGCACCCGGCGTATCAGCGGGGTTACTCTCATAGGCTTCACTGAAGTGTATTTCTGACAAAGGATTCAGGTGATATGTTTCCTCACCACTTTCATCCTTTTTGTAATACTTCTCGACAAACGACTTAAATCGTTCCTCCACTGCGGCAGACTTCATCGAAGGAGGCAACACAATGTAACAGTAGCCGGACCGGTTCATCCCCCATTCATCCATTGGCAAACCGAGGTATTCTTTAGTAAGCGATGGCATTGAAACAATCATGCTGAAGGTCAAATGAGAATTGGCGGGAGGATCTTTTATTATACCGACTACTTCCAGGTCAAGCTTATTATTCAGCGTAATTTTCCCGTGGCTCCCGGGCTTCATGATTTTCTTTGCAAGACTTTCAGTTAAAAAAACCTTTCCTGGCTGACCAAGCTCTGCGCGGGGATTTCCTTCAACGACTTCAAAATCAAAGACACTAAAAAAAAGACTGTCCGCAAAAATAATTTCACTGACTTTAATCTTCTCAGCACCAAAAGTTACCTGTGCCTGATCATCATAATGAATTTGGGTAACTAATGGGATATCCGGAAAATCAGAACGAAAAGCATTTGCAAACGGGTAGGGAGTTACAGAAGAATGCCCTACACCGGATGCATTTTCCAAATCATGCACAACACGATAGATGTGTTCGTTGTTTGAATGGAATTTGTCGAAGCCAAGTTCAAAATTAATGATCAGGAATATGATCAGGCAGGAAGCGATCCCTACGCTGAGTCCCAGGGAATTGATTAAAGTATAGTTCCAGTTTCTAATAAAACTCCGGAACGTAATGGTGAAAAAATTCTTGAGCATAGCTGATCAGATATAAGTTGATCTGCTGGGTTATTCAAGAATCACTCCAAAGACAAAATTCAATTTTTGAAGCTAAAATGATTCAATTGGTTTGTTTTTATGAACGTATCCGATCGTTTTCGTCCGATTGTGGACGGGTTGTATTTCAATCTTTGCACCAATCTGATCAAGTAATTATAGATTTTGCCTCTGGTCGGTGTTTCACCGACCATCCTTCGCTAGTAACAACCCAGACATAATAATACTATCATCGCTCAAGGCATTTGGTGATAACACCAACTGCAGGCAAGCCGAATCAATAATACCTCACTCCGAACATTCAACCAATTAAATCTACTGTATTTTAATCACCTCAACAGGATTCATTTTACCAGCCTTCAAGGAAGAATAACCAGCGGATACAATTACCAACACGAATGATATTATGGTCACTGCTAAAAATACGATTCCACTCAATTGAGTACGGTACGCAAATCCATTAAGCCATTCTTGCATTAACCAGTAAACAATTGGAAGCGCTATCAGGTTTGCCAGCAGTGCTATTTTCATAAAATGATTAACATGCAATGTCGCAATTTGGGTAGAGGTTGCGCCGAGCACTTTTCGAATTCCAAATTCTTTCATTCGGCTTAACGATATATAAACTGACAGTGAAAAAATTCCAAGAGAAGAAATTAGCACAATAATCCAAGTGCTTATCTGGAGTGTGGTGAACGCTTTTTGCTCATCCTGATATTGATTATCATAAATA
>JANYDR010000103.1 GCA_025363495.1 Cyclobacteriaceae bacterium
CTGAGCCTTTATTAATGGAGGCGCAAACACAGGTTTATTCACTGAAGCAGGAGCTCGATCAATATCATCGTCGTTACGAAAATCTAAAGCATGAGACGGATTCAATTCGTGAAGCAACCTCCCAATTAAAGCATGAGCTGGCAGAACAAAAAACAGAGGCAGAGAAACTGAAACTGGCACTTGAAGAGAGTACAAAAACTCAAAAAAAGGAAGCTCCTGATCCGCATCATTCCCGATTTACACCTTCTACAAAGCAAGCAAAGAACGATCTTACACTTATCAGTGGGATAGGTCCGGCCATCCAAAAGAAATTGAATGAAATCGGAATCTATACTTTTCAACAGCTCAGTGAATTAACTCCGGAGATGGTGGATAAGATAACCCGTACGATTAAATTTTTTCCAGATCGGATTGGTCGCGATAATTGGATTGGTCAGGCCGCAGCTTTTATGCGACTCAAAAAATAATTTTTTATATTTAGTAAAAGCTTGTTATGGTTGATCGTTACCCTAATGACAGAGTAAATAATTTCAGCGATGCTATTTTTGCTATTGCGATCACATTGTTGGTTTTAGAAGTTAAGGTACCATCCACCGAAGATCTGGACGCCTATGGTACAATGGGAGTATTGCAGCGCCTTATACCAAGTTTCATTGGTCTGTTAGTAAGCTTTTTTGTGACGGCGGCTTATTGGAGGGCACATCTTGCTTTTGCTCAATATATTAAAGTGTATGACAGCAGGCTTGTTTGGCTTACTGTCTGGTTGCTGTTGTTTGTGGTGTTGCTTCCCTTTTCGACTGGATTTTATGCTAAACACTTTAACTACAATGGTCCTTTTATTTTTTACTGCCTCAACCTGGTTTTTATAGGAGTTTTCAATTATCTTATTGTTCGCAATATTATTCGAAAGGAGAAAAACACCGAAGTTCTCAGTCCAATTTTAGCGAGATGGTTTACGTTCAGGGCATTGGTAGCTCCAGCAGTTTGGTTTGTCTCAATTGGAGTTCTATTTATTGCTCCTATAACAGCCCGTTTTCTTTTCATTATAATTTTTATGATCCTCATAATAGGGGAACGACGATTCAGGCGTAGGTCGCAGGCGTTGGAATTGGCCAAATTGAAAGCAATCGAGCTGGCGAAAGATGCGGAAGACTCTCTTGAGGAGCCGCAAAACGTGAAAGGCTAATTTATTTATCGGCCACACTTTCTACCAAGAAGTCACTAAAAAAGGCACTAACATACTTTGTGGCTCCTTTGTGTCCTCGTGACTGCGTGGTAATAATACGATCCCCCAAAATTGACCCCAAATCACATTTGCAGTCTAAAAAATTATTTTCAAATATACTCTGCATGCATAACAAATTATTATACCTTCGCTAACGTTTGAAAAGAGAAGAAACCATAGACTTTAACATCAAGGCAGCCTGGCACGCTATTGCCCGCATGTATAATCAGCAAGCATTGAAGTATGGTGGTACCATGTCCGTGGGATTTGCGTTACTAAATATTCACGGAGAAGAAGGAACACCTGCCACTAAGATTGGTCCGATGATGGGACTTGAAACGAGAAGCCTCACGAGACTTTTAAAATCGATGGAAGAAAAAGGATTGATCTATCGCGAAGCGGATAAAAATGACAAGAGATCAGTTCGCATTTTTTTAACAAAAGCCGGAAGGAAGAATAAGGAAAAAGCGCGGGAAACGGTATTGCGATTTAATGAGGCTATACGCGAAAACATATCCGGACAGAAGTTGAATGTATTCTTTGAGGTTGTGCAGGGGATAAACAAAATGATTGAACGAAACGAGATTTACGAAACTGTTGTTCATTGATAAACGGAGTGACAAATAATAATTAATAACGCCATCGAAATTTATGAATCGTACCATCCGCAAAGTTGCCGTTTTAGGTTCAGGTATTATGGGCTCGCGCATTGCTTGTCATTTTGCCAACATTGGCTGCGATGTTCTGCTGCTTGACATTGCTCCAAAAGAATTAACAGAGGAAGAGAAGAAGAAGGGACTTACAATCGATCATCCTGTGGTAAAAAACAGAATTGTCCAGAGCTCGTTTGACTCCACGCTTAAATCAAATCCTGCGCCGCTATTCAGCAAAAAATTCGCGTCGCGGGTTAAGCTGGGTAATTTCACCGATGATATGGCCAGGATCAAAAGTGTTGATTGGATCATTGAGGTTGTCGTAGAGAATCTTGAGGTTAAAAAAATAGTTTATACAGACGTTGAAAAGTATAGAACACCAGGCACGTTGGTTACATCCAACACCTCTGGTATTCCTATTCATCTAATGGCTGAAGGAAGAAGTGAGGATTTTCAAAGGAATTTTGCCGGATCGCACTTTTTCAATCCTCCACGTTATTTGAAGTTACTGGAGATTATCCCAACAACGAAGACGGATCCTGAAGTTACTAAGTTCCTGATGTACTATGGTGATAAGTTTCTTGGAAAGACAACAGTTCTTTGTAAGGATACACCGGCATTTATTGGTAATCGCGTCGGTATCTATGGTTTGTTGAAAGTCATTGACTCCATGACAAAATTCGATCTCAATGTAGATGAGATTGATAAACTAACGGGACCGGTAATCGGAAGACCAAAATCTGCCACATTCAGAACATCGGATGTGGTGGGTCTTGATACTCTTGTAAAAGTTTCAAACAATCTTTATGCTGGTCTGGTAAAAGATGAAGGTCGCGAGATGTTCAAATTACCAGAGGTTGTAACCAAGCTGGAGCAGAATAAATGGCTCGGGGATAAAACGGGTCAGGGATTCTATAAGAAGACAAAGGGAGCTAAAGGCCAGACTGAAATACTTACACTCGATCTCAAAACATTAGAATATAAGGCTAAGGAAAAAGTAAAGTTTGCTACCCTTGAGACAACAAAGACGATTGATAATTTAAAAGATCGATTCAAAGTCTTATTGTCAGGTAAGGATAAAGCGGGAGATTTTTATCGCGATGCTTTTTATGGATTGTTTCAATATGTCACCAATCGTATTCCTGAGATAAGTGATGAGCTTTTCAGAATTGATGATGCTGTGTGTGGCGGTTTCGGCTGGGAGCTTGGTCCGTTTGAAACATGGGATGCCGTTGGAGTAGAAAAAAGTATCCCACTAATGGAAGCTGCGAATTATAGACCAGCTCAATGGGTTTATGATATGCTTGCGGCAGGCAATAAATCATTCTATAAAGTAGAAGGTGGTCAAAGAAAATATTACGACATCCCTTCTAAGTCTTATAAATCTATTCCAGGTAAAGAGAGCTTTATTATCCTTGAGAACAAAAGCGAGAATGTTGTTTGGAAAAATCCGGGATCAAAAATTATCGACCTCAGTGATGGCATCCTGAATTTTGGATGGCACACAAAGAGCTATACGCTGGGAAGCGAAGTAATCGAAGGACTAAACAAAGCCATTGATCTCGCTGAGAAAGATTATAGAGGATTAGTCATCGGTCATCAAGGCGCAGACTTTTCATTAGGTGCAAATCTTGGATTGGTCTTTATGTATGCCATCGAACAAGAATACGATGAGATTGAATTCATGATCAAGGCCTTTCAGAATTCTGTGATGCGTATTCGTTATTCATCAATACCTGTTGTTGTTTGTCCGCAGGGACGTACACTTGGTGGTGGTTGTGAAATGACCATGCACGCCGATATCGCGCAGGCTGCTGCAGAGACTTATATTGGTTTGGTAGAAGTTGGCGTT
>JANYDR010000105.1 GCA_025363495.1 Cyclobacteriaceae bacterium
ACTTCCACCTAATTTTGATGCGTCTAAGTTTGCATCTAAGTGGGAAGTGGATGGCCCTGAAGTCATCGCTGCCGCACAACCCACAGTTTTAGCATCTGCTAATTGTAAAGCGGCGGGTTGGTCAGTTTGGAATCCACAAGAAGAAGTAATGGATAAGGATGGAAATTCCTTGGAACCACGCCAATACAAAAAATCTAAAACTCCTTGCACTCGCGTTATTGGCAAGACAAAATACGTTCTTTTGTTTCGTCCCAAGGCACTTCAGCAAGCCGTGAATCAGATTCATGCTGCCGAAAGTCGTCGCCTTTGCAATATGGAATTGAATGGTGAAACAGTGCGAGCCAATGCCAGTGGGGATGCAGGTGTTTTGTCCAATCAGGATTTGAAAAGATTCACAAGGGATAACAGTGATGAACCACAGTTACTTCCCACTACTTCTTCAGGTTCTAGCCCTGAACGTGCAACAACAATCAACCTACAGTAAAACAAAAATATGGATCAACCCATGATTACGCCGCGAATTTTTTCGCGTGCAGTCACTACTCGGCCTGAAATGATCGGCGGCGAAAGCGGCCTTCACGATGGTTCTAATGTATTCAACGCACACACGTTCGTTGTTCTCACCGCAGGTTTTCTTGCGTCAGTCGCATCGGCAGGCACATCCGCTTGTGGTTTGTGCTTGGATGAATCGAAAGATTCGGATGTAGTCAATCCGCCAACTAAGTTCTTTGGAGATCGTCACTTTCCGGTGGCGTTGTCGGGACAGCGTTTCCTTGTCAGCGTAACAGACGCTTCCGGTCACGTTGGTGAAGCCAATGGTGCGCCGCAAATGTCGGCACTTACCATTGGTTCCAGTTATGGCCTTCTTAAACTGTCCAATGGAAATCATGCACTGAACGTTGATAATACGACAAACTTGTTTTTCAAGGTTGTTGAAAAACCCACTTCGCTAAGTGTTCGTGGTATCGGTGCGGTGCAAACTGGAACAACTTACAATCCGATTGTTGTTGTCGAAGTTGTCGCAGCAGCGATTCAGACTGTCGGCTAACTAACAACCCTAACCAATTAGAACCTACTAATATGATCGTAATGGAAGAAATCGCAGAGCACTTTGATTACAACTTTTCGTTGATCAAAGACGAACTCTATAACATTCACCCCAAGGAATTCCCCGCGTTCATGCGTGAGGAATCCTCCACACGCCCGTTTGAAAAACGGTCGTATATCGGCGGTCTTGGCCTTCCGATTAAGAATCGTGACACACAGCCGATTCCGTTAAGCACTCCACCGAAAGGTTACGCATCGGTTTTCGTCCCTGTGCAATACCGTCTCGGATATGTTATTGATCAACAGTCCATCGAAGATGAACTTTGGAAGCTCCTTGCGGATCGTCCTAAGTCCATGATTCGTGGTGCCGTAGTTATCAAAGACATGGTGGCTGCGGACATTCTGAACAATGGCACGACGGCACAGCCGTATGACATTGACGGTGGCCCGCTGTTTGCGACTAATCATCCCCGTGAAAATGGATCGGGCAATTGGAGCAATCTAATTGGCACTTCGATTCCGATTACTACGGAATCCGTGTTTAATGCAGTGACGAATCTTCTGTTACTCCTTACGGATACGCAGAATATGCCAATTGCTTACAACGGCCAGATCAATATCTACACGCCGATGGTTAATCCGACTTTGTGTGAACAGGCTTGGTCTGTTTGCAATAGTCAGATGAATCCTGATACTACGGATAATCGTAACAACGCAGCCAAGGCATTCAACCTTCAGCACAAATCACTTCGTTATTTGACGAATCCTGATTTCTGGTATGTTGGTTGGGAGCCTTCTTCACCGGGATATGGGCTGACACTTATTGATCGTGTTGCTCCGTCCATTGAACCGCTGACTAAATTTGGTGACAACCCCCATGTTTATTATAGCGTCATGCGTATGCGTTTTTCGGCGGGATATGAAACCGCCCGTGGCGTTGGTGCAATCGGCCCTGCTTAACTTAAACATTAGGAGATACTAAAAATATGCGCGGACATGCAAAAGGCCCATTCAGTTTGGAGAGCAATCTGGAAGTCCAGAATGTGCTTATCCTTTCGCCTACCGCCGGAACAAAGTCAGTTTATATCGAAGCGTCTCCGACGAATCCGGTATTGCTGACAATTACTCCGAGCGTAGGCACACCGTCATCTGGTGGCACTAATACCCTTAAAATCGGCACAAGCACAAGTGCCGAAGCGTATTATGCTTCTGGTGATGTTGATCCAACGTCGGCTGCCGGGATTAAAACCATTCGGCAGTTTGTGCTTGTTGCTAATACTACCTTAACAACAGTGTTATCAACTACGGCAGTCAAAGCAGCTAAGGCACTAACCATCAGTGCAATCACTGGAGCGGACACCCAAACAGTTGTTATTGGTGGTCAAACTTACACCTTCAACACTTCGCTTACCAATACGGCAAACAATGTCCTGATTGGCGCAAGTGCAGGTGCAATGGGTGACAACTTAGCCGCAGCCATTAACGCAGGCACGGGTGCTGGCACCTTATACGGTGTAGGCACCGTCGCCAATGCCAGCGTCACTGCCGTTTCCAATGGATCGGGAGTTGTTACTGTTACTGCCATCACTGGTGGAACTACGGGCAATTCCATTGCCATTAGTGAAACCTTAACCAATGGTGCATGGGCCGGTGGTGCCACTGTGCTTAGTGGAGGTTCCAATGCTTCCACAGTTGGACAGATCACCTTGTTCCTAAATGTCTAATCCTAAGTAGTTTTCGTGTGCGGTTAGTGCGAGAAGGGGCGTGTGATTCCGAACTGCGAGGGGACGGGTCACACGCCCTGACTACTTAAAAAACGAACATGACATACCAAGCCTTAATTGATCAAATTAAAGTGGAAAGTCGAATTAAAGTAGATGATAATTTCCTTCTATTAATCATAGGGCTTTTAAACGAACTTTGCAAGGAAGCTGTTCTTTCGGAACGTCCTTTTGAATTAAAAGCAGAATTGACAATCCCTTTAATTACCAACACAAGGCTTGCGGATATTCCCACAGATTTTTTTGTTCATCACGAAATTTTGTTTAAGGATTCTGATACTCAACGAATTTATCAGTTACAGGATGAAGATGGCGCAGCACAACCTGCGCCGAGGGGATTATATGGTCATCCTAAAACTTTTGAAATTCTAGGAAGTCAAATCTTCATCAAACCCTACGCTGGAATTGTCACTGGAGATAATTTATATTTAGTATATTATAAAACTCCTCCCACCATCACTACGGCAAATCTGCTTACTGAAAATCCCTTAAAGCGATTGGAACCCTTTTTAACTCGTGCAGCCATTCGACGTATTCGCATGTTCCACAGTGATGATATGCAAGTTGCACAAATGTTCACTGGTGACATATCATCGGCTGCTAAAGCATTTGCAAAAGATGAACCTGAGCAATTAGAAGATGCTAAAAAACAATGAATCTTTCCGAATTACGAGATATAGTCCGAAGTGAAGCTAATATCCAAGGACTTCGTGAAAATCAAAACTTGATTGATAACCATATCAATCAGGAATTTCAGCGGTTCACAGGACGCTCCAAATATCCTGAACTTTTAACTTCAACGAATATCACACTTACGGCAGCACAGCAATCCATTAATCTTCCGGCAAATTTTCAACTTCTGGAAGGGTTAGTTTATCAGAAATACCAATGCACGCACGGTATTCAACTCGGAAAAGGATTGTCACTTTCGTTTCAAACTGGACAAAATGGAACACCTAAGTATTATTCCCGATTTGGACAATCTTTTAATCTTTTTCCTTCTGTAGATGTTCAAGCAGGGGATACGCTGATTTTATCATATTATAAAAAACCTGAGTTGCTTGTGGACGCTGATGAGCTTCAAGTTCCTTCATTGGAAACTGCTATCATCCAAGCAGCTATTTCCCGAATTTTGCGAATGACAGATTCTAAGCGTTCAGTTATGGCGCGTCAAGAAGCTGAACGGGCTTTTGTGAATACACGCGCTGAATCCCAAGGTTCCTAATGCTTGCTACAAAAGGAAAAACGACTCCCGCATTAAGCGGAATTGATCAACAGGATTTTGATAAAATCCAAGTTGTTGAGGGTTGTTATCCTTTTCAAATTGGACTTCAAAAAAGAATTCCCGGTAAAAGTTTTATTTCTAAAAGTGATTTTCCCATTGGAGGTATTTTTGCATTTTACATGGTTTATGGGCGTCCATATATTCTGATTGATAACGATACAAATCTACATATTCAAGAAACTCCAATTCCAAATTGGAACAATCCAGCAATTAAACCTTTGGGAAATTCTTGGATCGATACATTCTCAGGATATTCACCGGGAGGTTTAATTTCAAGACTATGGGCGGCGGGTGCATGGGCTAATGGTGTAGGTGTTTGTGAGACGATTATTCAAGGGTGGATTGATCCTTTTTTAGTTTATGCTAAAATAAATACAAATGCGATCAATTTAGATAATTTTCCTCAAACGGTAAGTGGTGATAGTGCAACTGAAACCGGGCAAGGCACGGGTGTTAAATTTACCTACCCTCACAATCCTCCCGATATTGTGTTAAAAGTTGTTTCAGGACTTTCAGATAATTCGTGTGAAGGTCAGGGGACTTCACCTGTTTCTTCAATTGATTCGATTAAACTTTACAACGAACCGGGAGATTATACTGGAGACAGTATAACTGCCAATGATTTGAGTGTTGGAAGCAGATTACATTGGAATGGTATTGTGGTTGGTCGTTCGTCGGATATTGAGATGGGATTAGTGCTTTCAACTAATTGTCCACTTTTAGGACATCCTATATTCCCTGATCCCTTAGTATATTTTTTAAATCTCAGCGATGGTGTTTTCGGACAAGAAAGTTAGAATGAATGATTTTTACAATTCCATCAATAGGACTTGCCATGCCAACCGACGAAGATTGGGGACGACTTTATAATTTTAATACTACCGGTGATGCAGGTTTAATAATGCCACCTAGAAGCTATTACTTCCGCGATTTTTTTGCGGGAAGTTGGAAAGACATCTCTCTAGGATTTATCTATTGTGCAATGGGTAATGGCGGTGGTGACACTGCCAATATTGTTGCTGAAAGATTAGTTGAGGATGCGCCAATCAATCTTTTTCATTTTGGCCTAACAAAATCAAATAATGGCACTGTGCCTGTAGGGGATAACCCTTCGTTCATTGGATTGCGTGGAGTCTTGGGAGGTATTACCCAAATAATGACTTCTCCATTGCAATTGGCGCAACTTTTATACACTCAAGTCAGTAGTGGTTTAACTGTGCTTGCGGACAATCCTGTTCAAATTCCTTTAATGCAAGGAGTTACTGGAACTCCTTTTGCAATGTTTGGTATTCGATTGAT
>JANYDR010000136.1 GCA_025363495.1 Cyclobacteriaceae bacterium
GTGGTTTTTATTATTCGTTTTTTATTTCAATCGTTCATGAATAGCCATGATCTTATCGTGATGTGCTCTTAATGAAGGCAGCATCTTGTTTATCCAGTCTTTCAATTTCGGATCAGATATATATCCTGACGCTGATTCAAATTCATCCATGGTTTTCTTGTGCATATTCCTTACTTCGGCGCACCACGTTTTATCAAATCCCTTTTCATTTGATAAATTGACCGTTCTTTTTTGAGCTTTATCAGTTGCCTCTGTTGGAATACTTATAGCTTTTGAGGAGGCGTAGTTCTGCAAATCTTTTAGCAATGCATTATGCTCGGATTTGAGCATCAACGCTACATCTTTAACCTCCTGATCAATCGCATGCTGTCCGGCTAATTCCGCGATTCCTATTTCTTCATAGGCGGATGAAACTTCATCTACTACAAATTGAGCATCCTTCCCGCCTGTTTTTGCACCAAATTTTTCATCGTTCTTATCCTCAGCGATTGCTTTACTCTCCTCCGAGGATACCCTCTTTCCGCAAGAGTTGATAACCGTCATCAGTGAAAAGAAAATGAGAATTATAAAATACTTCGTGGTCAACATTTTCATTACTTCAAACTCTATGAAGATTAAACAAAGACATGTCTTTATAGCGATCAATAGTCAGATTAGTAGATCTTAAAGATTCAAGGTGCCGGCCAATCAACTTTTTCAACTCATCGGTCATATCTTCATGCTCCAATGCTTTCGAATAGGCCTTTAATATGGCGTCCTCCACAAAATCACATTCATTCAAAATAGATTCGCGATCCCTTCCGATGAACGAATCTTTTATTTCCGTCCAGAACCGATAGATCTTTCCGGAAGCAGTGGTGGAACTCGCATGAAGTGCTCCGCCATTTTCCATTATCGCAGTTGACAGCTCCATTTCAAATTTTTTGCTTTCGTCAATATTGGACAGAAAAATTGTTCTCCAATCAAAATCAACGATCTCTTTAACAGCCTTTCGATATTCGACAATCCTGTCATTGTTGATTTTCAATAAGTCATTTAATACCTGGTTCAACTCTTCCTTGCGCTCCATTACTCCTCTGTTTTGAGGTGTTACAAAAAAATCATTCCAAAATCCAAACAGCAGAATGAAAGGCGAATACAGCCTAAAAAGCCATTATTAATAGGGTTTCAGTAGAATAATTTCTACAAGAAAAGAGTACCCAATCGACGTGAGGACCTCCAAAAAGCGAGCGGTGGCCTGGTTTTTTTAATAGGAATTGAATAAAAACCGGGTAATCATGAAAAACCTACTTACTTCATTGCTTTACATATTCGCGATCATTTTGAGCAGTAGCCTGCTTACCAGTTGCCAGGCCATTGGTGATATTTTCAGTGCGGGAGTTTATACGGGGATTTTTTTGGTAGTAATTATAGTGGTGGTGATAGTTTTTATTGTCGCGAGGTTTGGGAAAAAATAGGATACGATTGGATACGATTGGATCCGAATTGAAAATAGGATATAAATCTGCAGGATAAAATAATCTGAAACGTAAAGCAAAAATACTTAGCCACGGATGACACTGATTTTCACGGATAAATACAATTGGGTGTTCCCGCTCGTCTCTAAAATCCACGGATGCAGCAAGCTGCAAGCGTCGCTAAAATCGTAGGTAAACTTACTCAAGCAAACTATAATTGACCTTGTTGATCAATCACTGCTCATCCAGCGGAACAGCGAAGCTGCCAATCTGTGGATTTCTCATCATTCGTGAAAGCGTATTTAAATTGTTTCCGTGAAAATCGGTGTAATCCGTGGCAAGTTTCTTGTCCTTGTGTTAGCTATCTAGTTTTATAATCACTTTATTTTTTCGAGTCTGTGGCAAAGCTTTTTTCTGTTAATTGGAAGTACGCTGTTTAAAGGAATCATACGGAGACCTCACGAAGAATGCAATCCTTTCAAAATTTTCATCAATACCTTTTCATCATTATGCAGCTCAGGTGATTCATCCTCTTGATCCGAACCTTCAAGCTCTTTCAGATATTTCCCAAGCGCATCTTCTTCATATAGCTGTATAATACCTGGATGAACATAATACTTTCGACAAACAGTTCTGGTGTTTCCGAGCTTTGAACTCACTTCATCCAACGCCTCGAGGACTTTATGCTTGCTATCCGCCGGGGAGAAAGCCGGCTCCATCGATTTGAAGCAACGGAGTATATTCAATGAACCAGCCCACAAGCGAAAATCCTTTGCGCTGAAATCCATTCCAGATGCATCTTTTATGTATTGATTTACACTTCCCGAATCAATGCTTTTCCGGCTACCATCCGTATCATAATATTGAAACAACTCCTTTCCGGGAATATCACGGCACTCTTTTACAATTTTTGCAAGCTTCTTATTCTTCAATGAAATCTTATGATAGATACCTTTTTTCCCTTTGAAGGAAAATTTCATCTCTCCCCTTTTTATAATTACATGCTTGTCTTTCAAAGTCGTCAGTCCATAAGATCCATTCATTTTCTCATATCCATAGTTACCCACCCTGATATAAGTGCGCTCCATCAACAGGATAACTGCTGCCAATACTTTGCGTTCTGTTAAACTGGAAAGAGAAATATCTTTGTCAAGCTGGAGACGGAGACCGGGTAATGCTTTTCCGAATTCATACAAACGATGGAATTTTGTTTCACTTCTTACTTTATTCCAAAGGGCATGATAACGGTACTGTTTTCTTTGTCGGGCATCAACACCAGTTGCCTGAATGTGACCGGAGGCCTTCGGACAGATCCATACATCCGTCCACGCAGGAGGAATGGCCAGTTTCTTTATCCTTTCAAGCGTTTTTTCGTCAGACACAGAGTTGTCTTTATAGAAATAGGAAAATCCTTTCCCTGAAGATTTCCGGTGAATCCCCTGGACATTGTCCATCATATAAATAAGGTCAACGGCAGCGGCAGCCAAAGCATAATCTTTGTCCAGCGTCAAAAATTCCCTGTGCGAAAACTCTATCTCGTCTTCCTCTTTTTTCATTGGAAATGGAAAAGTCAGACAAATGTCAGACATTTCTTCTTTCTATTTGTATGATTATTTTCTGTGACCTTTATGCTTCATCTTCCAGGTAGGCTTCTACATTAATATTATTCTCGGCAACGCCGGTTAACGTCATGTCAGCTTCTTTCTCTTCATCAAGAATTGCTGCTAAAATATTTGCAACATCTTCGCGCCGTATTGTCTTTGCCAGTCGCACCAATGTACCATATGTTGCTATTTCATAATGTTCAATTTTTTGAGCTGCCATTATCAAAGCAACATCGCGGGTCATTGTTCCTTCCGCTGTTTCTTCAATGATGTTTTCAGCTTCTTTTGTGAGACCTTCCATGGCTTCACATTTCTTTGCCTGAGGCTTCATATCCAGTAATTCAAAAACCTTTTCCAATTGAAAAACCTGATCTTTTGTCTCCTGTAAATGCTCATCCAGTACCTCCTGAAGTTCTTCAGTGGTCGCGGCTTGAATCATTTTAGGAATAGACCTCGTGAGTTGTTTTTCAGCCCAATAAATATCTTTCAAAGCTTCAATAAAGAATTCCCCTAATTGAGCTCCGGAATGATTTGCTTTGGTCCTGATATCAGGTTGTTCTTCTTTTGAATTTTTCATAGGGATTGGTTTGATTTCATTCCTATTATTAAAAAATACCGTGCCATTTGAACACTATAAAATTGCAGTATTGAGCTTATATCACGCCATTCAGCAATAACTTAATGGACTGCGATGTGGAATTATTTCTACAGCGTTTTATAAATCCTAAGCTGCTAATCGCTTACCCGGTGTCATAAACTAAGCTAATCATCCCCTCGGTAAACCCACTTTTAAACCGTGTGTGGTACGGTATTTTCTAACCTTTCCTATAACAGCCAGCTATTAAGTTTTGTAAGCTGTTGGCCCAAAATTCACCTATAAAGGAAAATTTTTGAGACATGAAAAAGAAAAAGATATTGGTTATCGATGATGACGAAGATTTCGGCCTGGCACTCACTTATTTTTTCGCAGATAAAGATTATGAATTATTTCTTGCCTACACTATCGCTGATGGCATGACCATGCTTGAAAAAGAGCGCCCGGAATATATTTTTTTAGACAATAGTTTGCCAGATGGTCTTGGATGGGGCAAAACAGAATTCATCCTTAAAAATTATCCACTAACTCACCTCAACCTTCTTAGCGCATTAGGAGTACCAAAAACCTCGGCGTCTACCTTCAGAATTCTTGAAAAACCAATTACACTGGACGAATTTTTATCGTGCCTGAATTGATTGGGCTTTGCATTGATAAATCCCGAAAGGGATTTATCAATGCAATCAAAAACTTTATAAATAAAAAATGAAGGGAACTACCGTCACACTGGAAGAATTGCTATCACCCCTGAAACAATATTTTCTAAAAGACACCTTCGTTAGAAGTGATATCAATAACACACCACCTTTAAGAGCCGAGCTTTTCACATTAGAGCAATTTGGCCAGCATGCCAGTGAGCTTGCGCTGCGTCACGAGGTAACTCAAAAGAGAACACCCGAACATCTTTTAAAAAGGTTGGCTGAAAATGAAGATGTCCTGGTACATGTCATGGATTTGTTGCAAGAAGCTGTGCAGAATAAAACTCCGATCTCACCTGCAGGAGAATGGCTCCTTGATAATTTCTATCTCATTGACGAGCAAATTCAGATTGGAAAAAAGCATTTGCCAAAAGGATATAGCAAAGGATTACCAAAACTTAGCAGCAATAGCGGAACTTCCTCAGGACTTCCCAGAGTATATGACATTGCAATAGAAATAATTTCTCACAGCGATGGACATCTTGACATTCACATCCTAAATCGTTTCATAGAGACTTACCAGAAAATAAATGAACTCACACTGGGTGAACTGTGGGCGATTCCAATCATGCTTCGTCTTGCGCTTCTTGAAAACCTAAGACGGGTTGCGGCACGGGTTGCCATTGATCGTATTGATGCCAATACGGCTCACCATTGGGCAGATTGCATCATTGAGACCGCTGAAAAAAATCCCAAAAATCTTGTCCTTACAATGGCGGATATGGCCAGGTCCAATCCACCCATGGTAAGTGCTTTTATAGCAGAATATTCACGGAAGCTTCAATGGAAAGGTGTCAATCCCACTCTTCCCTTGTCATGGATCGAACAACATCTCACCGAGACAGGCGATACGATCAACGGAATGGTGCTGGCTGAAAATCAGAAGCAGGCAGCGGACCACGTCTCTATGAGCAATAGCATCAAAAGCTTGCGGTTCCTGGCCAAGACCAACTGGCGCAACTTTGTTGAAGCGAGAAGCCTCGTTGAGAGAACACTTCGCAATGACGTCGACAACATTTATTCCTTAATGGATTTTCATACACGTGATCAATATCGTCATTCAGTTGAAAAAATTGCGAAGAAGTCAAGAATATCAGAGCATGAAGTTGCGCAAGCAGTCATAAAAATTGCCCGTGAACACTCCGAGGCAAGCACAGCGGAACCGCACAAATCACATGTTGGATATTATTTGATTGACGAAGGGTTAAACACTGCCGAAAAATTATTAAAAGCCCGGAGATCCTTTGCTCAATTTTTTAGTGAATTCTTTTCACGCAATGCTTCAGTCGAGTCACCCAAGGGAGTTTCACCCTTAGGTTCTCACGGAACCGTGCTTGAAAGTCTCCCTTCACACGGCTCTTCCTGTTCATTCACAAAAGACGTGTAAGCGTTGAAGTGTTGGCACGTGAACTCAATCCAATCATTCGCGGAGTGATAAATT
>JANYDR010000159.1 GCA_025363495.1 Cyclobacteriaceae bacterium
CTCAATCCAGCCCCAGCCCAAAAATTAAATAAAAATACTCTTCACCATATATATCTTATTACACCGAATGAATCTGAAGCGGAGTTATTAACAGGCATTCACGTGGTTGACAATGCTACTACAGAGAGTGCCGCAAAAAAACTTTATGAAATGGGGGTACCCAATGTGGTTATAACACTGGGGTCAAAAGGCGCTTATTTATATTCAAAAGAATTTAAAAAGCTTATTTCCAGTCGTGAGGTCATTGCTATAGATACAACGGCGGCAGGAGATTGCTTTAACGGAGCATTGGCTGTGGCTCTTTCAGAAGATATCTCACTCGACAAGTGTGTAGACTTTGCGAATACTGCTGCTGCTATTTCAGTCACTAGGATGGGGGCGCAGTCGTCGATGCCATATAGGAAAGAAATAATTTGAAAGTTGAAATTAGAACCTGAACTTATTATACATGAGACCAAAATTCATCTATCTCCTTCTCATCATTTTAACAACAGGTTCAGTCATCACTACGGCTCAAAAAACAAAAACAATAACTATCACTACTTCCTCACTTCAGGATAAAATCAAGGGAGGATGGGCCGGACAAACAATCGGTGTTACATTCGGAGGACCGGTGGAGTTCAGATTCAATGGCACCATGATCAATGACTACCAGCCGATCATCTGGTATGATGGTTATATCAAAAAGACGATGGAAGAAATTCCCGGTCTTTACGATGACCTTTATATGGACTTGACTTTTGTCGATGTATTTGAAAAGAAGGGCCTTGATGCTCCAATCGAAGAGCATGCAAAAGCATATGCCAATGCCGGCTATGTTTTATGGCATGCCAACCAGGCAGGACGCTATAATATAATGAATGACATCAGCGCACCACAATCAGGGCATTGGTTGAACAATCCGCACGCAGATGATATTGACTTTCAGATAGAGGCAGATTTTTCAGGACTCATGGCGCCGGGCATGCCCAACACAGCAGCTAAAATCGGTGATGGTATTGGCCACATTATGAACTACGGCGATGGGTGGTATGGCGGTGTCTATGTGGGAGCAATGTATTCGATAGCTTTTACGGCAACTGATATTAATTACGTTGTGAGAGAAGCGCTGAAGACAATCCCTCCCCAAAGCACATTTTATAAATGCATTGCGGATGTAATTGCCTGGCATGATCAATATCCAACCGATTGGAAACAAACATGGTTTGAAATTCAGAAAAAATGGTCGGACGATATTGGCTGCCCCGACGGAGTTTTCAATGCATTTAACATCGATGCAAAAATCAATGCAGCTTACATTGTATTGGGATTATTGTATGGGCAAGGAGACTTCACTAAGACTATGGAGATAAGTGCCCGTGCCGGTCAGGATGCAGATTGTAATCCTTCCTCTGCCGGAGGGATCCTGGGAACACTTGTTGGTTACGATAAAATCCCAGCATATTGGAAAATGGGTTTGAAAGAAGCGGAAGATATTGACTTTAAGTACACCACAATGTCACTTAATGATGTTTACCAGATGGGTTATAGGCACGCCGTACAGGTGATCACTAAAAATGGAGGCAAATTAAATGGCAATAATATTTCCATAGAAACAGAAACTCCTCAGGCAGTCCGGTTAGAGCAAAGTTTTGAAGGTTATCGTCCCGTAGAAAAAAGATCGATTAATAAAAATTTAGAGGATGAAATTACTTTTGACTTTAACGGAATTGGATTTGTCTTAAAAGGAGAGGCTAATTCAACGAAAGTGAAAGGCTATAAAGGAGATTTTTATTTTACTGTCGAACTTTATGTGGACGGAGTTAAAACAGAAACGGCTAAACTTCCAGTGTGGTACACTACGCGAAAACTTGAACTATTCTGGAAATACAAGTTGCCGAAGGGCAATCACACTATTAAAGTTAAACTCCTCAATCCTTCCCCAGATTTTGAATTAAGAATGACTGACGCAATTATCTATGACAACCAGCCCAAGAAATAGAACTTATCATTATAATTAAACACCCTGGCATGAAATATATTCTTTTAATCTTTCTATCGGGAGTTTCTCACCTCACCATCGCCCAACGTCCGATCCCTGTTATTTTCGATACAGACATCGCGCCAGACTACGATGACGTGGGTGCAATGGCCATGCTCCATGCTTTCGCAGACGCAGGTGAAGTCAAAATCCTTGCAACAACTTCATGTAATGCCTTTGAAACTACGGTACCAACAATAAGTTTAATCAACACCTACTTCAACAGACCGGAAATTCCCATAGGAATAGTAAAGAGCAAACTTCCCAATCAGGGCTGTATGCAATTGTGGGCACAAGCTATCGTGGGCAGGTATCCGCATAGCATAAAGTTTAATGAAGAAGCAACGGAAGCCGTCGCATTATATAGAAAAATACTTTCAGCACAGCCAGATCGAAGCGTTACAATTATATCTGTTGGCTTCTTCACAAATCTGGCCAATCTTCTTGCTTCTCAGGGTGATCAGTACTCTCCCCTTTCCGGAAAAGAACTTACAACAAAAAAAGTGAAACAACTCGTCTCGATGGCGGCCGGAATCGGAAAAGATGGCGTTAGCAGGCACGAATTTAATGTATACACAGATCCCATCGCTGCAAGAAAAGTCTTTGCTGAATGGCCAACGCCCTTTCTGATCAGCGGATTTGAAATCGGAGAATTTGTTATCACCGGAGCCAAACTTATAAATAATGAAAGCATTCAAAAAAGTCCTGTAAAAGATGCTTATCAGGTTGCTTTAAAAGCGGATAACAATACCAATGGAAGAAATAGCTGGGATCAAACAGCCGTTCTTGTAGCCATCAAAGGTTATTCGCCTTATTACACGGTGAAGAAAGTAAACTTTGAGATCAGGGATGATGGAACGAATGTGCTGATACCTGGACAAAAATTCGACTACCTCGTAGAGAAAATGCCCCCTGACGAAGTGGCGAATATAATTGAAACACTAATGATGCATCAACCACGCAAAAAATAATCATGGTTAACCCAATCAATAAAAGCCTGCGACCTGTAGCAATATACTTATCAGTAACAGTAGCCTTAAGTTCTATTTTCTATTTTTTAATTATTTACTCAGGAATGACAGGTGGCGGTCGTGGTCTGTATGCCACAGGACTCATGTGGTGCCCGGGAATTTCAGCGTTGCTTACAATGAGAATTCTAAAAAGAGATATTAGTGAGCTTGGCTGGAAATGGGGAGAAAATAAATATCAGTTATGGAGTTACACTATCCCGATTTTATATGCTTTGATTGCTTACTTAGTCGTTTGGATATCCGGCCTGGGGGGATTTTATAATAAGGAATTTGTTAGCAAACTCTCAGAATCGTTTGGACTTGGAGCAATCGGTGATGGGTTTACAATAGCTCTATACGTTGTCTTGCTGGGAACCATTGGCACTATAAGAAGTTGCGCAAGTGCTTTAGGAGAAGAAATTGGTTGGCGCGGGTTTTTAGTGCCGGAACTTTTCAAAACGCAGGGATATACAAAAACATCCTTGATCTCAGGCTTGATCTGGGGAACGTGGCATTTACCCATCCTGCTTTTTGCTGATTACAACAGCGGAACCCCCTCATGGTACGCGATGAGCTGCTTTGTTGTTCTTGTCGTTAGCATAAGCTTCGTCTACACCTGGTTCCGCATGAAATCCAACAGCTTATGGACTGCCGTAATCCTTCACGGAACACATAATCTTTTTATCCAGGGAATATTTACACCTATAACACAGGACACTGGAAACACCAACTATTATATTGATGAATTCGGAATAGTACTTCCAATAGTTTGCGTTGGATTCGCAGTATTCTTTTGGAATAAGAGAAGGGAACTGGATGTCGCCATCAACAACTGAAGGCACTTAAATTAATCAGGTATTCCTTTGATCAACAATCATAGTTCTTACTCAATTGATTTATAAATTTCAATTATGAGTTATGAATTATAAATTATGAGTGAGAATGTCATAAGAAAAAAGAGTTTTACCTTTGCTGTTAGGGTGGTTAATCTGTACAAGTTATTAAGCTCGGACAGAAAGGAGTTTATCATGAGCAAACAATTCCTGCGCTCCGAAACTTCAATAGCAGCAAATATTCGAGAAGGTTTAAATGCCCAAAGTAAACCAGATTTCATTCATAAATTCTCAATTTCGCAAAAGGAATGCGATGAAACTATTTACTGGCTTGAGCTTTTAAAAGAAACAAACTACATTAGCGAAAAGGAGTTCTTGAGCATAAATAACGATGCTACTGAAATGCTTAAAATAATTCGAAGTATAATTATGACTAGCAAAAAAATTCATAACTCATAATTCATAATTGTCTCACTGTTGCATCTGCATCTCCTGGTGCTTTCTGAATGAGTTATTATACTCTGACGTCGTTGGCTTTGAATAAATTATATTGTCGCTCTCGAGGACCGTTGTTTGTCCGTCCTCATAAGAAACTGACACGGCAACTTCCAATGTATGGTTCGATGTCCCACGGTACGTTCCTTTCACCGGTGAGCAGTCTGAAAAATTCTTACCCACCGCCAATCTTACGTGGGTTTCATTGACAATACAATTATTTGTAGGATCCAATCCAACCCATCCATAAAAAGGAATATACGCCTCTACCCATGCGTGCGTTGCACCTTCTCCTCTCATACCACTCTTATTAGGACAAATGTATCCGCTCACATAACGCGAAGGAATCGAAATCAAACGAAGCATCACTAATAGAATATGAGCAAAATCCTGGCATACTCCGGATTTAATCTTCCAGATCTCATCGACCGTTGTCTCTACCGTGGTAATTCCTTTTCTATACGTAAAGGCATCAAAAACATATTGGCAAAAATGTCGGGCAGACTCAAGCGGTGTACTGCCTTTGGACCGCTCTGCTTCAATGATTCTCTCCAGGTCTTCAAAGGAACTAAAGCGTTCCTGTTTAAGGAAATCAATGAACTGAAGGTGATGACGCAATGATTTTAAATCCTCCCATTGAGCGGCGGCAGGTTCCGCATCTGCGGGTATAGTTCGGTTTCGTGTGATTACTACCAATTGCGAGTCGATGATCAACTGGTCATGAGGCTGTGCATTGGTAAACGTACCTACCTTATTTCCATAATAATCATAATGAATATTTATCATCGGGTTTCCCGTAACCATCACCGATTGTTGCAGCGTGTCCTGGAATTCATCCTCCAACGGATATAACATAACCTGGTTGGCACTGTCACGGACCTGGTCTTCGTATGAATAGCGTGTGACGTGTCTTATTTTAAATTTTGACATAGCGGACTAAAAAATTCTTAAAAAGTTGGGAATAATAAAAAAGGACATCAACATGCTAGCTGTTGGCAAAGTATACCTGATTAAGAGCATTTCCTATTTCGTAAAAATCAGCGGTTATCTCTTTGAGGTAATTGTGAAGACCAATACGCGCTACACTTTGCACGTCGGAGTATTGCACCTTGCTGCGCACCCTGCCGATAATAAA
Source organism: Cyclobacteriaceae bacterium (assembly GCA_025363495.1). Classification (GTDB taxonomy): domain Bacteria; phylum Bacteroidota; class Bacteroidia; order Cytophagales; family Cyclobacteriaceae; genus ELB16-189. The sequence goes on from JANYDR010000159.1 coordinate 5,494, forward strand.
ATCAACTTTCGAAAAGCCTTCCATATTCTGCTCATCTTTTAATCGCGCGAACTGACGATGGAGTTGATTGAGTGAATACAAGACAGATCTGGGGAAATCTACATTGAACAATATCAGGTCTATTACATTACGGGCTTCGAAACCTGAGCGATAGCGTTTCAAATACAATTCATAGCCCGACACTGATAACAGTAAATATTTCCAATATGTTGTATCAGTTGATTTCTCCAGGTCATAGGATAGATCACTAAACCTCACATCGAGAATATCAGCTGACTGGATTGCTCTCTCAAGGAATTTTCCAGTATTCATAAAACTCAATCCTTCTCCGCGTGACATGGTATTATCCGTAACACCATAATACAACATACATTGTCGTACAAGCGAATCCAACACTGTCATTGGATCATCAACGCGCAAAGAATATTCAAGCCGCTCATGGCGTACTACATGATAGAATTCATTTAATGCCTGCCATAATTCCTTTGTGATGTTATCCTGAACAGAACGCGCATTCTCCCGGGATTTTGTAACCATGTTTAATACGGAACTTGGATTGTCACGGTCTACAACCATGTATTGCAGCACCTTGCGCCCATTCATTTCCATTTCCTCAATCTGAGCGTCCTCAAGGCTGCTGAAAATTTTTAAAACAGGCTGCCAGGTAAATCCTTCACGATCGTCCTGGGAGGAGTGGTGATTGACTTTTAACATCCTAAGAATACCATCCGTGCGCTCCATATAACGCGACATCCAATAGAGAGAATCTGCTACACGACTTAACATACTCTTTATAATGAAGAATGAAAGAATGAAAAATGAAAAATGGGAGAAAGTAAGGATTGGGAATTAGGCATTAGGATCTGAGATTTAGTTTTTAAATGCACTGTTTTACAATTTTAGCTTTAAGCTTTTAGCTTCCCGCTAACACCCACGTATCCTTACTACCTCCACCCTGCGATGAATTAACAACGAGAGATCCTTCACGCAAGGCGACGCGGGTTAGTCCTCCGGGAACAATTTCAATTCCATTCGGTCCGCATAAAGCGAAAGGCCTCAAATCAATTCTACGTGGCTGCATCACTCCATTAATATAACATGGTGCTGAGGACAGACTAATCACAGGCTGGGCAATAAACTGACGAGGATCTTTTAATATCTCCTTTTTATAATCTTCAATTTCTTTCTCCGATGCAACGTGACCCATCAACATTCCATAACCACCTGATTCATTTGTCTTCTTGATGACCATCTTGTGAATGTTGGCAAGCACATGCTTTTGCTCATCAGGCTTGGCAAGATGTAACGTGGGAACATTTTTCAGAATAGGTTCTTCATTCAGGTAATAACGGATCATTTCCGGAACATATACATAGATAGCCTTATCATCAGCTACTCCATTTCCAATGGCATTGACGATAGCAACGTTTCCCTTGCGGTAAGCCGATAGAAGTCCTGAAACTCCCAGCGTGCTATCCGGGTTAAAAACCAACGGATCCAGAAAATCATCATCTACCCTACGATAAATAACATCAACCTGCTGGAGTCCGCCTGTGGTCTTCATATAGACACGATGATTTTCCACCACCAGATCACGTCCTTCCACCAATTCGATACCCATAAGGCGGGCAAGAGTTGTATGTTCAAAGTAAGCAGAGTTGAAAATTCCCGGTGTTAGCAAGACAATATTGGGAGAAGAGACTTGTCTTGGTGAAAAAGACATCAGGTTCTTGTAAAGAATATTGGGATAGTGTGTTACAGGAAGCACATGATTCTGTGGAATAAGATCGGGGAATATCCTTTTAGTGATTTCCCTGTTTTCAATCATATACGAAACCCCTGAAGGTGTACGGAGATTGTCCTCTAGCACATAGAATGTTCCGTCATTATCGCGGATAAGATCAATGCCGGCAATCTGCACATAAATATCAAACGGCACGTTGACACCTTGCATTTCCCTTAAAAAGTGCGGGCACGAGTATACAAGGTCAATTGGCACAATTCCATCCTTGAGAATAAACTGCTGATGATAGACATCTTTCAGGAAAAGGTTGAGTGCTCTGAGTCGTTGTGAGATTCCACGTTCAATGAGCTGCCACTCAGAAGCCATGATGATGCGTGGAATTATATCAAAGGGGAAAATTTTTTCAATTCCCTCCCCGCTTGAATAAACTGTAAATGTAATTCCCTGGCTCATAAAGAGCCTTTTGGCCAGTTCTTCCTTTTTACTCAGTTCGTCCGCTGGAATGTCCAGTAGAAAATCAAATACCTTTTGATATTGGGGGCGTACATGGTCAGGAGCATGCATCTCATCCCATACGAGAGGATTGTGGGGGTACTTTTCAAAAAGGTCAGCTGCTTCCATTTAGTCTAATAGGCAGTAAAGTAGCACGCCGCTAACACATTATATAGGGTTCAGAGCAAATTTTTTATGCAATCGAGTGCTGAATTCCAAAGATTAGTTGCTGTTTGACTGATATTACCCAATAAAATTTCATTTCATTCTGTTCATCACGGGCTATTTTAAATTTAGTTGATTTTATCAACTAAATTAATTTCATTTGAATCATGAAGAATTCATCAATTGATTCTATTCGGGAATTCAATCGCTATTACACCGATGTTATCGGTTTGTTAGATCAGCATATTTTGGATAGTCCCTTCTCACTCGCTGAGGCCCGAATCATCTACGAACTTTCTCATCAGCCAAATTGCACAGCGAGCGATCTAATGATAAGGCTTAAAATGGACAAAGGACAACTGAGCCGAATTCTGGAAACCTTCAGAAGAAGGGGGTTAACGGCGAGGAAGAAAAGCAAATTGGATGGACGAGCTGCCCATCTCTCCCTTACAGGCAAAGGTCAATCTGAATTTGAAAAGCTCAACCAGGCATCAAACGATCAAATTGGCCTCCTTATCAAAAAAATATCTACCGACGATCAAAATAGACTATTAAATCACATGACTGAGATCATAAAAATCCTAAACCAATCTTTATAATGAATACAACTTCGCTAACTGATATCGCTATCAGTAATGAATTCGAGCCTGGCGATCTTGGCTATATTATTCATCTGCACGGCAGACTTTATAAACAAGAATGCAATTACGGATTAGCTTTTGAAGCTTATGTTGCTACCAGTCTTCTTGAATTCTATAAAAATTATGATCCAAAAAATAACCGCGTATGGATCTGCCGGCACAATGGAAAAATGATTGGTTGCCTGATGCTGATGAACCGGGGGGAAGACGCGCAGCTCCGTTATTTTATACTTGAACCCGCTTATCGCGGGATTGGCTTGGGCCGAAAGTTAATGGGCGAATATATGGGGTTCCTGAAAAAATGTGGATACAAATCATCCTATCTGCTAACAACAGATGAGCTTCCTGCCGCAGCTCACCTTTATAAATCATATGGGTTTATTCTTACGGAGGAAAGGCCATCTTCAAGCGCATTTGGAAAACCCGTGGTAGAGCAGCGTTATGATCTAAGAAAAATCGCCTGACTTTTTTACCTTTGGGCACAAAAAAACCGACCCACCCCTGGGTCGGTTTCAACCTACCTAAACACCCTAAGCCCAGCTGGCTTATAAGGCAATTTGCTTGTTAAAGCTGTTGTTTAGAGTAGATGCCTATGGGGGAGTCACGCAGAAAAACAAATTATTTTTTACCCTTCATAAAGCTATATCCGACCGAGATATTAACATATTCAGTATAAATCCGGATTTTTGTCGCATCAGTGGGCTTTCCTACGGTAATACTATTAGCCCAATCCAGGAGTTCAGCATATCCGCGGGTATATTTAGCCCCAATGTTTAACCCAAAGGGAAATTCGTATTCTATTCCAAAGTTGAGTCCATAATCAAATTTTTGCATGTATTTGGACTGACTTTGGAAATTTCTCCCACTGCCAAAAATACTATGGTCGTCTTCAAACTGACCAGAAGCATTTTTTCTTCGAATAGAAGCATCCACCAGTACACTTAAATACGGCCCAGCGTAAACCTGGAATCCCTTATAATGAAAAGCTGGGCTCACGGGAAATAGATCCAGTGACCATGTTTTTAGAGTAGTCTTATAGCTGCCATTAATCGGATCTGACAATGTTATGTTTGCTCCCTTTCTGGTGGCAATTAATTCGTGCTTCAACCAAAAATATTTACCAAGCATAGAATTTGCCGTTATTCCAACGTGAAACCCCGACAAGGCGGTAGTGGTGCCATCAGCTGATAGGCTGTCTTTATCCGGACCGCGCAATTGCGATTGCGTAAAACCAACCTTTATCCCCAACGAGGTCCGACCCCGAATGACCAACTTTGCTGTATCTACCTGTGCACTCAATGAAGCTGGCAGGATAAAGACAATGATTATAAAATATACTTTATTCATCTGATTTCTTTCACTTTTATCAAAAATCAATGTCCCAAATACCAGCGGATCGCTCTAATTCCACTAATGCTGCCGCGTAATTATAAAGTGCTTCATAATAACTCTGCTGGACATCATTATAAGTTCTCTGAGCGTTCAGAACTTCCAGAAGACTAGTAGCACCGCGTTGATAGCTGTAAATCTTTCCATCACGGACCTTTTTAGCTTCCAGAAGTAACCCATTATTAAATTGAAATACTTGCTTTCGAAGTGTATAGTAGTTAAAGAAAGCCTGTGTTATTTCAACTTGCACTTGAATTTCAACTTGCCTGTATAGCAATTCTGCTTGCACACCGGTATAATGGGCCATTTTTAGTTCACCTGCGTATTTGTTCGAAAACTTAAGCGGGATAGTAATTCCGGCAGAGACTTGTGAAAAAGACGGAGTCGGCGCAACAATATTATAATCGTAAGAGGCGTAGTTTACACCAGCACCTATATTTATGTCCATCACACGGTTTGCTCTCGCTAATTGTACCATCTTTTGGCTTGTTTTTTTATTTTGTATTGCCGCTAATAAATCTGCCCTGTTGTTTTGGGCTTCAGTTATTAACGACGAAAGACTGAACTCACGATCAAATCGGGAAAAATCGCCAAAAGGGAAATATAAGCTATCGCTGTTTTGATTGCTTACCAATAATCCAAGGTTTAATAAACTCATTTTCCAGGTCGCAAGATTTTGAAAGACCTGATTAAGCATGGCGCCGGCTTCAACTTTTGATTGTCTTGCATCAACATCTTTTATTGACCCAAGTTTGAACCGAATACTATCCGAGATTGCCAATCGGTTCATTGCGTTATATGAATTGATTTTAACATTCAATAAGTTTTTACTTTGAAGGGAATTCAAATAGTTCAAGGTTGCGTCGGCTCGCAGATTGCGGAAATAATCTTGCAATAAGAATCTCGTTAAATCGCTTTCACTTTTAGCCAGATCTATTCGTGATTGCCGCTTACCACCTAATTCAATTGTGCGGCCCAGACGGCTGTTAAAACCATACCCCATTCCCATCCTGCGCATTCCATTATCAAACCAACCAACACTAAGTTCCGGATCAGGAAATATCTTAGCCAATTCAACATTAGCATCAGCTTTATGCATGTTAAATTTCTCAGCAGCGTAACTCAAATTATTTTTACCCACAAGTACCAAGAACTGAGCATAAGTAATTGGCGTGCGGTTGAACGTAGTGTCAATTTGGCCCTGAGAGAGGTAGCTTCCACTTATCAACAAAATGCTAATCAGAACATACCTTAAGTTTTGTTTCATCTGTAACAATATTTGAAGCAAGTAAAAATTTCAGTGCTATTCATTATGTCGCTTTTCAAGGTTAATTCTAATTCAAGGATCAATTCGTTTTAAATTCAATTACGCAAGCTAATTCACACTAGACACTAATTACCATCGGTTTCATTGACTACAACAAAGTCATCTCCCCATCTTTTTTCTATCATATAATAAATTGAAGGCAAAACAAAAAGAGTGATTGCGGTAGCAGTGAATAATCCATACACAATAACAGTAGCCAAAGGACGCTGTACATCTGAACCAATTCCTGTCGCCAGAGATGCCGGCAACAATCCAAGGATAGCTACGGTGGCTGTCATTAGAATGGGACGAAAGCGTTGCCTTGTTCCTAAGATTACGGCCTCTTTGAGATCATGGCCCTGAAACCTGAGATGATTGAGATTGGAAATCATGATTACTCCATTCTGTATTGCCACGCCAAATAAGGCAATGAACCCAACGGCCGAAGATACATTTAGCGTCATACCCCTGACATTCAACGCCAACATTCCACCAAACAACGCTAATGGAACTACCGACAGAATTAGACCGGCCTGACGGAAACGGCCAAAAGAGCCATACAGTAATAAGAACATAAGTGCTAACGCCAATGGTACAATAAAAGCTAAATGCGCATAGGCCCTATTCTGGTTTTCGAATTGCCCTCCCCATTTGATTGGATATTTTTCATGATCATATGTAACCTCTTTTTCGATTTTATCCTGGGCTAGCTGTAAGAAAGTTGTAAGATCTGTCCCACGAAGATTAAGTTTTACAGTAAGATGTCGCTTATTCATTTCACGGGTAATTGTACTCTCACCTGTATTCAATTCTACTTTTGCTACTTGTGACACAGGAATGCGTGCACCATCAGGTGTTGTAAGCATTAAATTTGATATTGCTTCTGGCGTGTTCCGGCTTTGCTCAACAAAGCGGCATGTGATATCATACACTTTTTCGCCAATAAATATTTTAGAAATTGCCTTACCACCTATAGCCACCTCAATCAAATCGGCTACATCACTAACGTTTAATCCATAGC
>JANYDR010000175.1 GCA_025363495.1 Cyclobacteriaceae bacterium
ATATGAATGTAAGAAAAATTTAAACGATTTACTACAACGAGTCGGGGAGTTTTAATGATAAAGGCATCTATCCGTCCAGTCGTGTCCTCCAGCGAATCGTGATCCCGATCGGAAATTATCTTCGTATTTTTAGAATAAAACAACGCTCAGAGTTGATTTTCGCAATGTTTATGGAAAAATCATCATCATTACATCTTATCTGTACTAACCTTGATTAACATGAAAACGGCCATCTTTTCAACAATGATTCTTCTGTTCGCAATGCCACTTTTTGGACTGGTTGATTCTTCTCTTCACAAACAATGGGACAAAACTTTTGTCATCTCCTCTTCCCACACTGGCAGTATGAGCGGCGGTTCGAGTCACCTCACGTTTACTTACGATTCATGTAACTATCTTACCGACTCGCTACAGAAGCCTCCCACCAAGAAAAAATTTGCCTTGTCGCCGACTGATCGGGATGCGATATTAAAGAAAATGCGTGATCTGAAGGTGGATAAAATAAATGAAGGTCTGCTAAGTTTAAGTGTTCAACATGATGGGTGGTCGAACTTGCTTTGCCTGGGTGGACATTGCGTAGAAGGGGGTTCGGCTTCAAAGATGACGGAAAAAGATAAGGGAATATTTTGAACGGCGTGCAGGTATTTGGAAGAATTCGCGATTAATAGATAATCTCATTTGTTACTGTTCGTTTACCACGCGGGCACGAGCACACCAGGAAGTCACTAGTTGATTCACCGTGACTTCGTGGTAATAAGAGCTACTTTTTTTACCTTCACCACCCATCAATCATACGCTAAATGAATTACTGGCTCGTAAAGTCTGAACCATTTAAATATAGCTGGGATCAGTTTGTCAAAGACGGAAAGACTTTTTGGGATGGTGTCCGCAACTACACTGCACGTAACAACCTGAGAGCAATGAAGATGGGGGATCACGTGCTCTTCTACCATAGCAACGAAGGACTGGCCATCGTCGGCATCGCAGAAGTCGTTAAAGAGGCTTATCAGGATCCGACCACCACCGATCCTAACTGGGTAGTTGTTGATCTCAAGCCTATCAAGGCTATCACCAAGCCCGTAACACTCGCGCAGGTCAAAGCAGAGCCAACGTTACAAGACATGGATCTTGTCCGGCTCTCGCGTTTGTCTGTGGGGGCTGTTAAAGAAAGAGAATATAAGAAAATCCTTGTAATGGGAGAGACTCAAAGCCTACGTTAGGGCGATGACCAAAATCAATGTTCTCGAGGGAGGAAAAATATAATGGACATTCCAACTGAGTTACCTCATCTTCATGACAGCCGTGGAGCAAATAATGGATTTTACTCTGATTTTAAGCATGCAATAATTTTGTTTGATCGAATACTCGCCGATTTTCACGAAAATCTACGGGATCAAATCTGTGGAATCTGTGGGAAGTGTATTCTAAAATTTGCGTAGTTAAATAGCTACACATATATTTGTAGTCAAATAGCTACACAATGAATCTAAGACGAGATGTATTTCAAGCCATAGCAGACCCGTCAAGAAGGGCTATACTTCTGCTGGTAGCCTCACAAGCCATGACAGCCGGAGCCATAGCTGCAAACTTTAACACCGCTCGACCGACCGTTTCAAAACACTTGCAAATACTCACGGAGTGTGAATTGCTTAAACAAGAGCAAAGCGGGAGGGAGGTTTACTATCATATAAATGCTAAGAAAATGAAAGAGGTGGCAGAATTTATTGAGCCGTTCCGCAAAATGTGGGAAGACCGGTTTAACAAATTGGAAACAATAATGAAAAAATATAAAAGCAAGTGACATGGAACAAAAAACAAAAATCAATGCCGAAGAAGGCAAACAGGAGTTAGTGATAACAAGGGAATTTGATTTACCATTGGAATTACTTTTCAAAGCGTATGTAGAGTCAGATCTTGTTGAGCAATGGATGGGAACGAAAGTGCTGAAACTTGAAAGTAAAAAGCACGGCAGTTATCAATTTGAAACAACGGACCCCAAAGGAAACAAATACAGGTTCAATGGAGTAATCCATGAGTTTGTTCCGAACCAGAAAATCACCCGGACATTTGAAATGGAGAATACGCCCTTTGGTGTCCAGCTCGAGATCAATGAATTTGAAAGGCTTGCTGCCGACACCAGTAAAATCCACATACAGGTGATATATGAATCCGTTGCTAAAAGAGACCAGGTGTTGAAGTTGCCTTTTGCCCAAGGTATAAACATGGCTCATAACCGGATACAAGAGTTACTGAGCAAATCTGCCTGATGGTAGAGAGGTTAAAATAATACACTATGACAAAAAGAAACAAAATTATCTATTGGATTGCCACTCTCTGGCTTGCCTTGGGAATGGTGTCAACCGGAGCCGTCCAGTTACTCAAAGCAAAGGACGGAGCAGGTGGGTTGGACAGTATTATGCATTTGGGCTACCCGGTTTATTTTTTGACCATCATAGGTGTTTGGAAAATGTTAGGAGTTATCGCAGTACTTATTCCTAAATTTCCTTTACTTAAAGAGTGGGCTTATGCTGGCTTTTTCTTTGCCATGTCGGGAGCCATTATTTCCCATATTGCAGTAGATGATCCAATGAGTGAAATATTTCCGCCGTTGTTACTGCTGGTCCTGACGGCAATATCCTGGTATTTCAGACCTGCCTCGCGCGCTTTAACTATGAAGTAACGTAAAAAAGCTATCGGGTTAATTAATGAAATAAAAAAAATGAAAAAGGAATTGTCAGCAAAGCAACGCGAAGAGCTACTGGAAACATTGAAAGCTCGCTTTGAGAAAAACATGAATCGTCATAATGGACTTGAGTGGATTAAGGTCCGGGCAAAACTGGAGTCTAATGCTCAAAAGCTTTGGTCACTCAATGAAATGGAAACAACGGGCGGTGAACCCGATGTAGTCGCTCATGATAAAAAGACAGGCGAATACGTTTTTTACGATTGTTCTGCAGAAAGTCCCAACGGTCGCAGGAGTTTTTGTTACGACAGGGAGGCCCTCGAGTCAAGAAAAGAAAATAAGCCAAAAAATAATGCTGCGGGTGTGGCAGCTGCCATGGGCATTGAACTTTTATCGGAAGAACAATATCAGGAATTGCAGATACTTGGAAAGTTCGATACGAAAACATCGAGCTGGGTGAAAACACCCGATAATATTAGAAGGCTGGGTGGTGCCATCTTTTGTGACAATCGCTACAACACTATATTCGTGTATCACAACGGTGCAGAATCTTACTATGCCGCCAGAGGCTTTCGTGGATGTTTAAGGGTCTGAAACAAAATCACTAAATCATCCAATCAATAAATCAACAAATGAATATATGAATCCCAAAGTCGATTTCTATTTTAGCAAAGCCAAGACCTGGCAGGACGAAATCAAGCAATTGAGGCTGATCGTTCTCGACTGTGGGCTAACCGAAGAATTGAAGTGGGGTTGTCCTTGCTACACCTTTGAGGATAGTAATATTGTTCTAATACATGTGTTTAAGGAATACTGTGCGCTGTTGTTTTTCAAAGGTGCCTTGCTAAAAGATCCCAGGAGTATCCTCGTTCAGCAGACGGAGAATGTGCAGGCGGCGCGACAGATCCGGTTCACCAATGTTCACGAGATAGTGAAGATGAAGGGCATCTTGAAAGCCTATATCTATAAGGCCATTGAAGTAGAAGAAGCTGGCTTGAAAGTGAAGCTGAAGAAGACAACAGAATTTAAGATGCCTGAAGAATTTAAAAATAAATTAGATAAGATTCCTTCCTTGAAAACTGCTTTTTATGCATTGACACCAGGGCGGCAAAGGGGATACCTTCTTTTTTTTGCTGCACCCAAGCAATCGAAGACCCGGGAGGCTAGGATTGAAAAAAGTATTAAGAAGATTCTAACAGGGAAGGGTTTGAATGACTAGTGATTCTGTTCCGTCAACGATTAAGAATTGCAAGAATGTAGTGGATTACCGGTCCCGATATTTAGTGAACAAAATACTGTCACCGGACTGATCCGTCAAGGCGGCTTTGAGATCCAAATCAAAGCGCGAACGCCTTTTTATCTTTACCAGATTTTGCATGGGCCATCCGGAGCCATCGCGGAAGAATACCTTTCCAAATCCCGGAAACCTTTTTTCCATTTCCTCCCAATTGACATCTGGCATTTCAGGCCGTAATGAAATATGGGTCGAATCGCTCCCTAAAATTTCCAACTTATAAGTAAGAGAGTCTTTCATGTCTTTATAAATCGAATCATTTATCCCGCCAAATAAAATCATCGTGATCTCTCCGTTTACTTCACCAGCGTCCAGCAGGTCAAACTCAAAAAAAGTATAACCCTTGCCGGAAGCATTGACATATTGGTATAGTCCTGTCATATTTTCCTGGAGCATCTGATCCGGATCAGGTTTGTATTCCTCGTCAAGGGATGATTGGCTGGCGGCGGAATCAATAGTTTTTTCCTGATTACCCGTTCCTG
>JANYDR010000212.1 GCA_025363495.1 Cyclobacteriaceae bacterium
TGCGGCACCTCCATACCGAGCACGGCAACACCGACACGTTTGCAGTTTGTTACTCTCTTTATCGCTATGGCAACCTTTGCTGAAAAAAGATGCAACCCCGCAAGAGTATCATCATCGAGATCAAAAATATAATCTACCTCCTTTTTAGGAACTACTAATGTGTGTCCCTTTTGAAGTGGCATGATGTCAAGAAAAGCAATGTGGTTTTCATCTTCAGCAACGATGTGTGCCGGTATCTCACGCTGAATGATCCTGGTGAAGATGGTAGCCATTGAAATGTCAGATGCCGATATCCACTATCTCAAACTCCAGCTCTCCTGCCGGTGTTTTAATTTTAGCTGAATCTCCTTTTTTCTTTCCCAACAATCCTTTACCTATTGGCGATTGAGTTGAAATCTTTCCTGCTTTTAGATCAGCTTCTTCTTCAGAAACAAGCATGTAGGTAACAGTAGCTCCGTTCTTTTTATTTTTGATCGTGACTTTAGAAAGAATAGAAACGGAAGACGTATCCAACTTACTTTCATCAATCAATCTCGCATTTGACATCAGCTCACCAAGCTGTGCAATCTTAGCTTCAAGGTGACCCTGGGCATCTTTGGCTGCATCATATTCCGCGTTCTCACTCAGATCACCCTTATCACGGGCTTCCGCGATTTGATGAGCTATATCCGCACGACCTTTTGTCTTCAAGGTGTTGAGTTCATTCATCAACCTGTCAAACCCCTCCTTTGTATAATATGATATACTCTTCTTGGCCATATGAACTAAATTACTTGACGTCTTAAAACAATCACCCTTATTGTGTTTATAAGGGTGAGGCAAAAAAGCAACAACGGCTTCGTTGCCGAAACCGTTGTTGCTTTACGAAATCAAAGGTAGGTATAATGAGCCAAAAGCACAAAGCGAAAAGCATAAAGCTTGAGTGCCCAACTTTACGCTCTCAGCTTTTAACTTTAAGCTCCATCTATGCTTCCACCAACTCTGGAGTCAATTCTTTCACCTGTTCCTGCAATTCAGGGTCAAACTTTGCTAAATAAAGTGTTTTTGCCTTCGCCAGTTGTTCAATGGTAATGCCCTTAGCTCCTCTGAAATCGGCTTTATATAGACTTGCATTTTCAAAATCAGCACCCATCAGATAACTGTTCTGCAAATTGGCTTCCATTAAATATGCATTTGTGAAGTTGGTTTTTATAAGAAATGCATTTTCAAACTGTGTCTTGATCAAAAAAGCATCTTTAAAATTTGCGCCACTGGCGTACGCTCCTTTTAAGTTAGCCTGGTTGAGGTTGGCATTTTCAAAGTTTGTCTGGTTAAGTCGTGTGTTCTCTAAATTAGTTTCAAGCAGTGAGGCACTTGATAAATTAACGGAATTCATATTGGAGCCTTTCAGATTGATATAGCTCAGGTGGGTACGCGCCAGATAGCAATTGACAAGATTGATCTCATGTATCTTATGGCGATTGAGGCGTTTGATGTTTCCCACCATCCTGAACGCAGCCTCATCAGATTCAAGCAGACGAAAATCATCAATCTCATCTTTATACGTCCGGATTCGTTGCCGTATTTCGCCATTCTGATTCAACCAAAAGAGTAAAATACCAATGATGGCAATGTCAAAGATCATTCCATGGGCTTCTATTAAAATCTGTTCCCAGAATTTATCAAAATCATTCACGTAGTAATTAAAGCTTAACGATACTACAAGGACTGTCACAAATAACAATACGATAAGGGACGTGAGAAGCGGTCTTTCTATAATAGAATTCTTCTGGTCGATGAAATCAACCTTCATTTTTTTCCACGAAAATGGCTTCGTAAAAACTTTCACTTGCTAATGATTTAAGGTCAAATGTAAAATAAGTAACCTCCGAAATAGTAACAATTTCAATAAGAACCTTACACGCGATTGTGGAAAATTGATTCTATAACATCACCTGTATAGTGATAAAATAGACTGTAAGGCCTAATAAGTCATTAATTGTAGTAATAAAAGGGCCTGAAGCTACAGCAGGATTAAACCCAAAACGGTCTAAAATCAACGGGGTAATTGTACCTACAAGGGACGCGAAAACAACTACGCTGAACAGCGCAATCGAAACAACAATTGAAAGCTGCTGATTTCCAAAGAGAAGCCAGTTGGCTCCAAAAACCAAAACGGATAAAAAGAATCCATTCAACAGTGCCACAAATAATACTTTTGTCAATCGTTGCAGCAGCCCCTCATCCACAAAACCGGTGCTGGCCAGACTCTGAACGACGAGAGACGATGATTGAATTCCTACATTACCACCTGTTGCTTGTATAAGCGGAACGAAAAAAGCAATCGCTGTAACACGTGCCAATTCCGCTTCAAACAATCCCATAAAGCGGGCCGACAACATTCCTCCAAAAATACCGATCAATAACCACGGCAAACGAGCTCTTGTATTTTTCCAAACTGTATCATCCTCCTCAACATCTTCTGTGATACCCGACATCAACTGACGATCTTCGTCTGCTTGTTCAGTAATCACGTCCACGATATCATCAATAGTGATACGTCCCACTAGTTGGCCCTGAACATTTACCACTGGCACTGATTCCAGGTCATACTTCTTCATTATACCCGCTACTTCTGTGTCGGTAAGATACGTTTCAACAGACACAATATCCTGCTCGTATATGTCAGCGACTAATTTATTTGCATCAGATATAACGATGTCTTGTAAAGCGACTTTACCAAGCAGTTTGTCATCCTCATCCACCACAAACACTGTATAGAATTTCGTCACATTCTCGGCCTGCTTTCTTATTTCCTCCACGCATTGTACCACCGACCAGTTGCTGCGTGCTTTGATAAGCTCCTTTGCCATCAAACCACCGGCGACATTCTCATCGTAGCGCAATAGATCAATTACCTGGGAGCGAAGTGTGGGGTCAAGTCCTGCAATTACTTCCTCACTCTTTTTTATTGGAAGCTCATTGAGAATATCCGCTGCGTCATCGGAGTCAAGCAGGTTAATAATCTCAGTTATTTCAGTGGGCTCGTACGATTTTAGAAAATTGGTCCTAGTCTCGCTGTCAAGATCGCTGATGATCTTCGCCCTGATTTCAAGAGAAAGTATGTCTAACGTATATTTGGACTCTTCCGGATTAAACTCGTAAAGCAACGCACTGATGTCAGCTGGGTTAACGTCTTCAAGGCTTTCACGAATAAATTGACTGTCACGCTGATCCAGCGCCTCCTGAAAGCGATCACGAAACTCTGTTGTTAATTCAAATTCAACGAACTGTTTCACCTTGCTGGATGGATCGTGTTAAAAAAATAAAATCTTCTACTGATAATTGCTCAGGGCGCTTGTCCATTAAGTCCAATACAACCACAGAGCCGGGCAAATTTAGGTGTTTCAATGCGTTACGCAATGTTTTCCTGCGCTTTTGAAAAGCCTGCTTCACAACATGCTGAAAAAGTTGTTCATCACAATCCAATTTCTTCCTGCTATTTCGTTTCAACCGTATAACCGCAGACATTACTTTCGGCGGCGGGTTAAAAACTCCCGGAGACACTTTAAATAAATTCTCGATATCATAAAATGCCTGAAGAAGTACACTCAAAATACCGTAAACTTTATTGCCGTGCTTAGAAGCGATGCGGTCTGCCACTTCCTTTTGCAACATACACACAACCTGGTCAACCTGATTGCGGTTGTCAAGCACTCTGAAAAAAATCTGTGAAGAGATGTTGTATGGAAAGTTACCGATTATATTAAAAGGTCCAGGCCAAAAAGAACTAATATCTTTTTCCAAAAAATCTCCTTCAATTATTTTGCCGGACAATCCCTTTAATTCTTTTTTCAGGTACGCCACTGATTCAAAATCAATTTCAATTACTTTTAAATCAATATCTTTTCTCTCAAGAAGTCCGCGTGTCAGAACACCGGTACCCGGCCCTATCTCTAAAACGGATGAGATTATTCCCGTCGGGAGCTCCAATGCATCAACTATCTTTCGGGCGATGTTAGTGTCATTGAGAAAATGCTGACCGAGAAATTTTTTGGGACGAACCATGGAAGCAAACTACGTGAATTCCTTATGATTCATCTTGTTCATTGAAAAAATGTTCATCAGTTACCAGTCGCTGGTTACCGGTAACTGGCAACCGGTAACTAGTTTTCACTAAATTGCATCCCCATGAGCTCAACCCAACCCTTTTCAATAACCGCGAAACCCCGCATTGGCATTACCCTTGGAGACATCAACGGTATTGGTCCTGAAGTTGTCATAAAAGCCTTATCGGATCCACGGATACTCAATGTAATCACGCCCGTCATCTACGGATCAACACGGGTGCTGTCGTACTACCGCAAATTAATGGGCCTTGAAGAACTCAACTACAGCACCGTAAAAACAAAAGGTCAGTTCTTTCCGAAAGCGATTAACGTGGTCAATTGCTGGGAGGAGGAGATCAGGATCACGCCCGGTTTGCCTTCGAAAGAAGCTGGTCATGCTGCTTTACTGAGTTTAAAAAAAGCTGTTGAAGAAATAAAAGAAGGTTTGATCGATGGCTTTGTTACAGCTCCGATCGACAAGAATACAATTCATGGTGAAGACTTTCCCTTCCGCGGACATACTGAGTTTCTGACACAAACATTTGAAGCCACTGAAAGCCTCATGCTTATGGTGGGTGAATCATTAAAGGTTGGAATAGTTACAGAACACGTTCCACTGAAAGATGTAGCCAAACACATTACTATGGAGCGTGTAGAACTGAAAATCCGCCTGATGGAACTTTCACTGAAGAAAGATTTTCAAATTGGCAAACCAAAGATTGCTGTGCTGGGACTAAATCCTCATGCAGGAGATGAGGGACTTATTGGTGATGAAGAGAACCTTGTGATCAAACCAGTTATAGACGATTTGAAAAGTAAAGGCAAACTTGTATTCGGCCCATTCCCCGCTGATGGATTTTTCGGTTCGGGTCAGCATCAAAAATATGATGGCATTCTGGCGATGTATCATGATCAGGGTCTTGTGCCTTTCAAATACATTGACTTTGAGAATGGTGTAAATTTCACTGCCGGGTTGCCCACTGTGAGAACATCGCCGGACCACGGCACTGCTTATGCCATCGCAGGTAAGAATCTTGCAGACGAGAGTTCTCTCCGGCAAGCGATATATCTTGCCACCGACATCATCAAGAACCGGGCTAATCAAACGGTAAGCAGCCTTTAGAAAAATTAAGCATTATCGTTTTATCATGAATAATGCTCGTGGCAGGCCTGAATTGCTTAAATTTGGGATGCATGCTACCCATACGATGGATATTGTTACCAAGAAGAAACTGAACATCCTGATTCAACTGGCAGAGGCCGACAAGCACTTTGCCAAGACTGAGCGCGAAATGATATACAAGATTGCCCGGGAACGCAACTTCCCGGAGGAGACCGTCAACGAGCTGATCCGTAATCCTGAGCCCATAGAGACCCTTGGGGCGCTCTCCCAGTCGCAGAAACTTGATTATTTGATAAGCTCGATTGAGCTGGTTTTCGTCGATCAAAAAGTCTTCGAAAGCGAGATCCTTTTTACTAAGAATATTGCGATTAAGCTTGGTTTTAAGAAAAACGTGGTGGATTATCTCATTGATTACTTCGAAAAGACGCCTTTGGATGAGTTAAAAAAGAAGGTTTTTGCGGAGTTTATTCTTACCTGATTGCTGGCAAAACGACGAATTAAGTCTATAATCCCGAAAACGGCCAAACCCGGCTCAAAATACGACCTTACAAATCCGGAGATTCTCCCTAAAATCCAGAAAAACGTGATAAATTTGCGCGCTTATTTTGGAAGTAATGAGGGCCAAGGACTTTAAGGTGAATATTGTTGGATTGAGCCAAAGAGCCCACCAGTTTGACTACGAATTTGGTGACGAGTTTTTTGAACATTACGGTCGTGTGTTGCTGGAAAGCGGCAATTTCACAGCCACTGTTACCCTTGATAAGCGAGAAACGTTGATTGAAAGTCATTTTAAAATACAAGGCACGGCTAAGTTGGTTTGTGACCGCAGCCTGGAGCCTTTTGACTATCCCATGGACATTGATAAAATGATCCTGTTCAAGTATGGCGAAGAAGAGAAAGAATTAAGTGATGAGATTGTACTCATCACAAGAAATCAGCAAAGTCTTGATGTGGGACAGTCTATGTATGAGCTCATTGGTGTGGAAATACCTATGAAGCGCTTACATCCGAAATTTAAGGACGATGATTTAGAAGAAAGTGAAATACAATTGGTTTACTCCTCTCCAGTTGATGAAAATGAAAAAGATGAGGATGCCATCGATCCACGATGGGAGAAATTGAAAAAGTTAAAATAAACAGTTATGCCAAATCCAAAACGAAAAACCTCGAAAACCCGTAGAGACAAAAGAAGAACTCACTACAAAGCAGTTGCAAAACAGTTTGCAGTTGATCCTACTACAGGCGAGCATCACCTTCCCCACCGCGCCTTCTGGCACGAAGGAAAACTCTATTTCAAGGGCAACGTGGTAATGGAGAAAGAAGTACTGGCGTAAGCAAGTATGAGATTTTCTCATTTGATTAGTCACGAATCCATTCATTTTACTGATTGTAAAAAACATTCAGTATAAACGATAGCATTAGGCCTGCGCCCGACTGGAGACAGTCGGGCATTTGTTTTTTTAAGATATAATATGAATAAAATCCGAGCAGCTATTACCGGTGTGGGTGGTTATGTCCCAGACTACATTTTAACAAATAAGGAACTTGAAACTATGGTGGACACCAACGATGAGTGGATCACTTCGAGAACTGGAATTAAAGAAAGAAGAATACTAAAGGGAGAGCATCAGGGGGTTTCAGTTATGGCTATTGCGGCCGTCAAAGAAATGCTCCAAAAAACAAAGGTTGATCCAAAAGAAATTGATCTTATCATATTCGCCACTATCACGGCAGATATGACTTTCCCGGCAACGGCGAATATTGTTGCTACGGCTGTTGGTGCAACCAATGCTTTCAGCTACGATTTGGCAGCAGCGTGCTCAGGTTTCCTTTTCGGACTCAGCACGGGAGCAAGTTTCATTGAATCTGGAAAGTATAAAAAAGTTATCGTCATTGGTGGAGATAAAATGTCTGCCATTCTTGATTATACTGATAGAACAACGTGTATCATTTTTGGTGATGGGGCAGGTTGTGTTTTACTTGAACCAACAACAGAAGAACTTGGAGTTATGGACTCTATCCTTAAAAGTGATGGATCAGGAGAAAGCTATCTCCATATGAAAGCAGGTGGAAGCAGAATCCCCGCTACTCATGACTCCGTTGATAAGCACCAGCACTATGTCTATCAGGAAGGATCAGCAGTATTCAAATTTGCCGTTTACAACATGGCCGATGTTTCAGCACAAATAGCGGAGCGCAATCACCTTACCGCAAACGATATTCAGTGGCTTGTTCCCCATCAGGCCAACAAACGTATTATTGACGCCACAGCAGCCCGGGTTGGCATTACGGAAGATAGAGTAATGATGAATATCGCCAGGTATGGAAACACTACCGCAGGAACAATACCGCTCCTATTGTGGGACTATGAAAAACAATTGAAAAAAGGAGACAATCTTATCCTGGCAGCCTTTGGTGGAGGATTCACCTGGGGTGCTATCTACGTTAAGTGGGCTTACAACAGCTAATAACTCTGACCTTGTAAATATTTAATTCATTAGTAACTTCACAATTCATTTTTTATGGCTACGATCTCAGATTTAAGTAAAGGAAATTACATCCGCTATAACGGCGAAATCATGCAGGTGGAAGAACTTCAACACCGCACTCCAGGAAATCTTCGCGCTTTCTATCAAATAAAAATGCGCAACCTTCGCAATGGTAAACTGGCTGAGAACCGTTTTCGCCCCGGTGATTCGGTTGATCTGCTTCGCGTTGAAACAAAAAATTATCAATATCTCTATAATGATGGCAGCAGCCTTGTATGCATGGACAACGAAACGTTTGACCAGGTGTATGTTGACAAAGCATTGCTTGGTGATTCAGTAAAATATATCAAAGAAGGCGTATCGTTAATGATTGCTTTTGAGAACGGAACTACTGCTATCACAGCAGAGGCACCTCAGCAGGTTATTGTAAATGTTACCTATACCGAACCTGGTGTTCAGGGAGATACAGCTACACGAACACTGAAAGCAGCAACCATTGATACCGGTGCAGAAATACGTGTGCCTCTTTTTATTAATACAGGCGATAACATTAAAATCGATACTCAAACCGGCGCTTATATCGAACGTGTAAAATAACTATTGCCCCTATGACCAAGGAAACAACAAAAGGCAAAACCAAATCCCAAACCAACAGTAAGTCGGACGGACCAAAATCAAACCAAGAAATGAAAACAACTGAAATAAGAGATCTTATTGACTTTATTTCCCAATCGGGACTAAATGAAGTCAACATTGAGACAAAGGAATTGAAGCTTCATGTAAAGCGTGAACCCGACCAGAAAGTAATGAAGTCTTCTTCCGGTCCAATGATGACACTGCAGGCACCACCGGTTGTAGCAACTCCAACCGTTACAGCTCCAGTAGCCAAAGCAGAAAAACCTGTTATCCCGGGAAAAAATACAGTTGATATAAAATCACCTATGATTGGTACATTCTACCGCTCTTCAAATCCCGATACACCATCTTTCGTTTCCGTTGGTGATAAGGTCACCAAAGGACAAACAGTATGTATCATTGAAGCCATGAAGCTTTTCAATGAAATCGAATCGGAAGTTTCCGGCACAATCGTGAAAGCGATGATTGAGAATTCTTCACCGGTAGAATACGATCAGGTATTATTTGTGGTCGAGCCTGATTAGGTTCAATCGCTCTTTTTACACTGGGCGATACGATTCATTTATACTACTAACAAAACTGAACGAACGTGTTTAAAAAAATATTAATAGCAAATCGTGGAGAAATTGCATTGCGCATCATTCGTACATGCAAAGAAATGGATATTAAAACTGTAGCAGTTTACTCAACAGCCGATCGCGAAAGTCTTCATGTGCGCTTCGCTGATGAAGCAGTCT
>JANYDR010000340.1 GCA_025363495.1 Cyclobacteriaceae bacterium
CCAGCAGAGATAAAAATCTTGTGGCCAGCACGACGCCTGTGAAAATTTTGTCCACCTCACACTCGCACGCATAAAGAATGCTCCCGCCGGAGCAAAAGGGATCTCACTTTTTATAATACCTAAATTCTGGCCCGAGAAAGATGGCACCTTAACATACAATGATGTTTTTTGCGCGGGTGATTTTCAAAAAATGGGACAACGTGGTTACGCGACCACACATCTTGCTTTAGGTGATGGCGATAACTGTAAAGGATGGCTCGTAGGAGAACCAAATAAAGGACTCTCCTACATGTTTCAATTAATGAATGAAGCAAGGATTGGTGTCGGGCAAACGGCGGCATCAGTAGCAATGGCTGCCTACCAGGCTTCGCTGCAATATGCAAGTGAACGTCCACAGGGAAGATTGGTAAGTGAAAAGGATCCGCTTAAACCACCTACTTTAATTATTAACCATCCGGATGTACAAAGGATGTTATTGACTCAAAAAGCAATTACAGAAGGCGCCCTTTCATTGGCTATGGAATGCAATCTTCTTTATGATCTGGCACATTCTACAGAAGGCGAACAACAACATCAGTCGTGGTTATTGCTTGAAATACTTACACCAATCGTTAAGACCTACTCTTCCGAACAAGGGAGTCGTTCTGCAGCGCTTGCGATTCAAACACTGGGAGGATATGGTTTCACTACAGACTTCCCTGTTCAGCAATACTACAGAGATCTGAGAATTATGTCTCTGTACGAAGGCACTACCGGTATTCAATCGCTTGATTTGCTTGGGAGAAAAGTATCGATGGAAAAAGGTAAAGCGTTACAAGCATTATTCGCTGTCATTGAAGAAACTGTTAATAAAGCAAGTGTCTACTCATCACTTGCCTCCTTTGCCAGGACACTTGAAGAAGAAGTGAAACGCATTCACGCTGTTTTGGCTCACGTAGGAAAACTTGCAAGCTCAGGTGAACTTGATCGCTCATTGTCGGATGCAACCGTCTTTATGGAGATGATGAGCTACACGGTGATCGCCTGGCAATGGCTTAAACAGTCGGTGACCGCACAGACAAAACTTCAATCAGGAGATTACTCCATGCAGATGAAGGAATTCTATGAAGGAAAGATTCATACGATGAAATTCTTTTTCAGATATGAGTTGCCACATGCAGAAGCCTGCGCTAAAACAATACTAGATCCTGAGTTTTTGACCAACGTGAAGAAGCGGGAGTTATTTGCATAGTCTCAGCTATCCTAATTTGGCGACTTCGTCGCGATGCTTTACCGCGGAGGCGCGAAGACGCAGAGGCACGCAAAGTTAGTTGTGATTAGAATGCGGCCGGATGCGAATGCTTCAATTCTCAAAATCCAACCTATATTAAGCCATTATGGCTTAATAATTCGTCAAAATATCACATTATAAGCCATAATGTCTCCTTTTTACTTCGAAAAGTGCATTGGTACAGATTTTCCTATAGGATGTCTGTTGTTAAAAAATCAAAAACTAAAACATCAAATCATATGAGCTTAATAAGATACAGAGGCAACGAATATGTGCCCACACCCTTCAGCAGCCTGATCGACGGCTTGTTTAACGAAACATTAACCCGCACTGGCGGAAGCGTTTTCGTACCCAAAGTAGACATTATCGAAAACGAAACTGCATTCGAATTGCACGTAGCCGCTCCTGGTCTTAGCAAGGAAGATTTCAACGTTGAGTTGAATGACAATCTTTTGACAGTAAGTGGTGAACGCAAATTCTCAAACGAAAAGAACGAGAAGAACTACCGTTCAATTGAAACCAGCTATGGCACTTTCAAACGTTCATTCTCCTTACCGGAAAATGTGGACAGCACAAAGATCAATGCCAGGTACAACAATGGCATCCTTGAGTTGATTGTTCCTAAGGATGAAAAGAAAGCGACGAAAGCAACCATCAAGGTTAACTAAGAATTTTTTAGGGGTGAGGGGTTAGGGCGTTCCGGAGACGGGCGCCCTTTTTTTGTTCAAAAATGATTCAAAAGTATCGGTGAACTGCTTTACGCTTTTAGCTTTCTGCTTTAAGCTCCTTAATTACTACCTTTCGACCTGACCCTTTTATAATAATGCGTCGAATTCTCACAATTCTTGTAGTACTGATTGCAGCGTTCATCGGCGCGGTGATCGGTGTGATAGTCACCTTGAGGTATGTAGACGGCACACCCGCTTATAATTCAATTGAAGAAAGACAGAATCTCTCCTTTACACGAATGAAGCGTGATTCTTCCAGAAAAATAACCGTGGGTCCAAACTTTGAATATGCCGCCAGGCTAATCACTCCCGCAGTGGTCCATGTCAGCACAGGCTATAGCTCAGGTGAATTTAGTCTCAATCCCCTTGAACTCTACAGACCACAAACTCATTCATCAGGATCGGGAGTAATTATTTCAGATGATGGTTATATAGTAACAAACAATCATGTTATCGAGGATGCGACAAACATTGAAATAGAAATGAACGACAATCAACATTTCTATGCAAAAGTAATAGGTCGCGATCCAAGTACCGATCTCGCTCTATTAAAGATCAAAGCAAGAAACCTTCCTTTCATTGGGTATGGTGATTCGGATGAAATCGTACCTGGTGAATGGGTGCTGGCCATTGGCAATCCGTTTGACCTGAATTCAACTGTGACGGCAGGTATTGTAAGCGCCAAAGCCCGGAACATAGGAATTCTTCGCGACAGAAATAATCTTCAGGTTGAGGCATTCATTCAAACTGATGCTGCTGTAAATCCAGGAAACAGCGGCGGGGCACTCGTTAATCTCCAGGGTGAATTGATTGGCATCAACTCGGCGATCGCGACTGCAACGGGTAGCTACTCCGGCTACTCATTTGCCATACCCAGTAATCTTGTAAAAAAAATAATGGATGATTTGCTGGAGTTTGGCAAAGCACAACGTGGTCTTCTTGGCGTACAAATTACGGATGTCACAGCCCGCGTCGCAGAGCTCGAAGGTCTTGATATACTTCGGGGGATTTTTGTTACACGTGTTAATGAAGGGAGTGCCGCACAGCAGTCAGGCATTGAACAGGGTGATGTCATTATCGCAATTGATAGTCATCCTGTTGGAAGCGTTTCGGAACTTCAGGAAATGGTAGCGCGCCATCGTCCCGGTAATAGTGTAAAAGTCACCTACCGAAGAGGTGGAAATGAAAAATCTGTAAATACCGTTTTGAAAAGTTACGAAGGGCATGAGTCGGTTACACGTGAACCGGTAAATTATTCCATCGAGGGAGCCACCCTGGAAGATCTCTCCTATTCTGAACTAACAAAACGAAACCTCGATGGCGGAGTGTTGGTTCGTATTCTTGAAAATGGAAAATGGAAAAAATCAGGAATAAAGGAAGATTTTATCATTACATATATCGACAAGGTTGCGGTAGATAATGTTGCAGACCTCAATAGAATATTAGAATATAAGTCCGGAGGAATGCTTGTGGAGGGGGTTTATCGTGATGGGGAGAAGGGGGTTTATGGGTTGGAGTGGTAAGGTATTAGGCATTAGGTATTAGGCATTAGGCATTGGAAAGTTGAAAGTAAATTGGAAATGGAAAAAATAAATATCAGGAACATACTCAGTGAACTTGGAATTAAACCAACCAACGCTGGTGTTTCTACCGGAACAAAGTGGATAAAATCATCAGGCCCCATATTGAAATCATATTCGCCTGCAGATGGTAAGCTTATCGGCTCAGTTCAAAGTGCTGATGAAAAATCTTTTAATAAAATTGTAGAAACATCAAAAGAAGCGTTTCAACAATGGAAACAAGTGCCGGCACCTAAGCGTGGAGAAGTTGTAAGACAAATTGGTGAAGCCCTCCGAAAATCAAAAGAATCGTTGGGTATGCTGGTGTCCTATGAAATGGGTAAGTCCTATCAAGAGGGCCTGGGCGAGGTGCAAGAAATGATTGACATATGCGATTTCGCCGTTGGACTTTCACGCCAGCTTCATGGACTTACCATGCACTCCGAGCGACCCTTGCATAGAATGTATGAACAATACCATCCTCTGGGTATCGTAGGAATTATTTCAGCATTTAATTTTCCTGTCGCTGTATGGTCATGGAATGCTATGCTTGCGTGGGTTTGCGGAGACACCTGTATCTGGAAGCCATCTGAAAAGACGCCACTGTGCAGCATAGCCTGTCAGAATATTGTTTCAGAAGTCTTTGCAAAAAACAATGTTCCCGAAGGTGTTAGCTGTCTTGTGAATGGAGATTTTAAGATTGGCCAAATGATGGCCTCTTCAGAAGAAATTCCATTGGTATCTGCGACCGGCTCTGTGCGAATGGGTAAAGCGGTAGCCAAAACAGTCAGTGAGCGACTTGGCAGACCGTTGATGGAACTAGGGGGAAACAATGCAATTATTATTACCGAACACGCCGACCTTGATATTGCTATACGCGGAGCAGTATTCGGGGCAGTTGGGACAGCAGGACAACGTTGTACCTCCACCCGGCGGCTTATAG
>JANYDR010000241.1 GCA_025363495.1 Cyclobacteriaceae bacterium
ATTTGCCCTGCATTGCCGCCAAGTGGTGATGGTTTCCCTATAACTGGCAGAGTGAGGTCATACTTTCCAAACGGTATAGGATTGTATGATGTGGTTGGCAATGTTGCCGAAATGATTGATGAAAAAGGGAAGGCCTGTGGCGGAAGCTGGAATCACTTGCCTAGTGAATCAACGATTGTGAGTATCAATACTTATTCCGGGACCAGCGGTGCGGTGGGGTTTAGAGTGTTTATGGAAGTGATTGATGGAAAGGATAATAAGTAACAATGAAAATTTTATTGTTTACTACATTCTTTATTTTATTTAATGCTTTGAATCTGTATTCACAAGACGGGTTCAGATTTAAGGGAGAGTTGCGAAATTCTAAAACAAAGGAAGAAATTCCCTGGGCTTCACTATTTATCAAGGGTACTTCACTTGGTGTTCCTTCCAACCAGCGGGGAGAGTTTGAATTTTTGATCGACAATCAATATAAAAATGATTCACTTGTCATTAGTGCTTTAGGATATCAACGTATCAGCATTTTAATAAATGACCTTAAAAATGAGTACGCTGTTTTGAGACTTGAAGAAAAGGCGTATCAACTTAATGAAGTAACTATTGAGAGCCCCGATCTCTCAAGAATTGTGACAACGGCAATGGGTAAATGGATTGACAATTTTATGAATTCGGAGTACGAGTTTGAAAGTTTTTATCGAACCACTCAAATGGAAAATGGAAAATATGCAAGACTCTGGGAATGTGCCCTTAAAGGTTTTGATAAAGGTGACTATAGTGATAAGCAGAGTAGAGTAGATATCGAATATCTGCAAATCAGAAAAAGCGATGATTATCGTGACGGCAGAACAAGATGGCTATATGCATTTTTTAAACCACAATTTATTTTTACCGGAGAAAATCACACGAGAAATAGAAAGGTTTTTGTAAGAAATATTGAAAAATCAGTTTATGACTATGAGTTGGATTCAATCCTTTATCTTAACAATGTGGCCGTCTATATTATCAATGCACAAGTTAAAAGTGAAGTCAAAGAATTTTTATTTGATGTAAGATTTTATATAAGGGCTGACGATTTCATGTTTATTCAAATGGATTTTAACGGAAAAAATAAACTTGAATATCTAAAGCCAAAGGGAATTCCCGGAAAACTAAAGCTGCGAATGGCTGAATATAAATCAACTTATGTCTTCAAAGAGATTGGCGATAAAATGTATATGTATTATCTAAATGTATTTGCAGCATTCAACTGGACCGACGATTCAGGTAAGGTTATTCATCAGGAGGAAAATTCTGAGGCAATTATTCAGAATATTCATCCAGTCGCTAAAACTGAAAAATCTACTGTTAAGATAAACTTTCCCCAACATTCGTACGGAACCCCTTATACGAGTTATAATAGTTCCTTCTGGAAGAGTTATAACTTAGTTGGACAACTTCCTTATGGCAAAAATCTGGTGAAGGATCTGGAACGGGATACTTCTCTGGAGGAACAGTTCACAAAAAATGGCCCTGAACCAAAAGAGAAGAAATGATAAATCAATATTTTCAAATCATTCTATTGGTTGTTGGATTTTCAAATTTCAATAAAGCATTCGCTCAGTCGGATCTCCCAATTGCTGGAAAAGTAGTCGACGTAAAAAGCGGATTGCCATTGGGGTATGCAACCATCTCGATCAAAGGAAGGGGAATCGGAACGGTTACCAATAACGATGGTGAATTTGAATTTCATATTTCCCAGAAGCATCTAAAAGACACATTGGTTGTTTCAATGCTGGGTTATTCAATCTATGAAATAATTGTTGAATCAATAGATCCGGGCAGTCTCTTTATTGTTTCTCTAAAAGAATCGGTTATTAATCTGAAGGAGGTTGTTGTAGTTGGCGACACCATATCTGCTAATGGTATTTTCGCTAAGGCATATAAAAGATTAACGGAAACATTTCCGCAAGAGAAGTTCTTGCTTAATGGTTTTTATCGACAAATTAATACCGAGAACAATCGAAATGTTTTGCTGATAGAAGCCGCGCTTGAAATTTATGATAAAAATTATCAATTAAATCAAAATCTCAGTCTCCGGGAAAAAGTCGTGGTGAAACAAGTCAGGTCCAGCAATAGCCATTTTAAGGATGGTACGAAAAATTACTTTGAACAATCAAATACTCTGGCGACGCTGCTCAAATTTAATTTTACGCATTATAAAAATCCTTACGTGATGGGACGTAAAAATTTTGTACTCGATAGTGTCATGCAACTTAATGACAGAATAGTGTATGTTATAAGTAGTTCCAAAAAAGGTGATGATGTGGCGAATTGCTTTACATTTTATATCGATACAAAGACCTTTGCGTTTTGGAGGATTGAAAACAGAAACGTTGCCCTTCCAGGAAAGTTTCTGCTGAATTTTGACGTTGCTGTAAAAAAGAATAGGTCCCTTGTTTTGAAGCTCGTATCTGCCACGCAGACTTATCAATTTGAGGAGGTTGGCGGAAAGATGTTTTTGTCTCAGGCGGTATCCATCAGTAAAGGCCATGTTGTAAATAGTACTGACAATGAGGTTGTGAGTGAAGTAGCGGACGAGGATGCTTTAATTATAAATGAAGTTCAAGCAGGTGAGCAGATTAACATCCCAAATAAAGACCTGATGGACAATGCGAAAAATCTAATATTTTTTGAAAAAGATTATTCTCCTGATTTTTGGCTAAACTATAATCTTGCCAGACTGATTCCATTGACAAAAAAACAAATAAGTGATTTGGAAATAGAGATGCCGTTGGAGGAACAATTCAAACAAAAGAAATGAAACGAGCTTTAGCTGTAATATTCTTTTTAATGAGTGATTCATTCGTCTTCTCCCAAAATTCGGTTACGATTATTGGTAAGGTGATAAATGAGAAATCAGGAGAAGCATTGCCTTACGCTACTATTTCAATTGCGCACTCTTCTTATGGCACTGTTTCAAATGAATACGGAGAGTTTGAATTGAAAGTCCCTTTTCACTTAATAAATGATACGTTAATGATATCCTATCTTGGTTTTAGACTTTATAAGGAAAAAATAACTGCTCAAACTGAATATAGAGTCTTTAAGTTGGAGGAAGCCTCTACAGTCCTTGATGACGTCCTGGTGAAAGATAAAAAACTTACCGCTGAAGACATTCTTTATAAAGCGATAGATAAGCTGTTGGAGAGATCGGATCTTCAGGATTTTAGACTTGAGGGATTTTATCGCGAAGTGCATAGTGCGAACAATAGAGTCATTGGACTAATTGAGGCCGCCTTTAGCATATATGACAATTCGTGCACGCACCCAATGCAAAATATAGAAGTAGAGGAGTTTAGGAAAGTTGTTTCAGAAGAATTGAGTAATGTTCCGAGCAAGCAGTTGTATAAGCACAATAACCTGATGATGCTTTTTGGAACCAGTACTAATTTTGTTGTATTGGGAAGACAGGGATTAAAGAATGGAAAAACCACTTGGGCCATAGGTAAAAGACCATACACTATTGAATCTATCTCAAGTTATAATGACAGGCCAGTGTATGTCATCAGTCATGTGAACGAGACTACTTCTTTAAGAATTATTATTGATGCTGATGATTTTTCGGTGTTACGAAATGAATATCATAGCAAACAGTCCATCAATGACTATAAGAATTATTTTTGGAAATATTCAGGCATCTCGGAGTCAACTTGTGGCTTTTATGAAACCCGGCAGGTTTATGAATACTATGAATTTCAAGGTATGATATATCCACGTATTTTTCACCGGACAGATTATTCAGCATGTTTTGACTCAGCCACAAAAAGGATAAAAAATACGAGTATCGGAAATTATGAGGCCCTTATCAGTAGTGTTGTGTTGAATAGTAAACCACCTTTTGATTTAAAAAGTCTTAAAAAACATAAAGGATTAACCAAATTTAATTATGAATACCATCCTGATTTCTGGAGCAACTACACGATCATAAAGGATTTGCCTTTGGATGAGTCTACTTTAAAACAGTTTGGTGGGTATGACAACCTTAATCGAAAATTTAAGTGAGGTTAATTTTATTCATATTATTTTATTTCTTAGAGATAGCATATTGCATCGCTCAGGACTTTGTGGTTATGAGAACAAAAATTCTTGACCGAAATTCGAACGAACCTTTACCCTATGCGAATATTGGCATTTCTAACTCATCTCGAGGGACAGTATCATCAGAGTCAGGTGAGTTTGAATTTCATATACCCGAAAATTTAAAAGACGATTCTCTTAAAGTTTCCTATCTGGGATACAAGTCGTTCAAAAAAAGAATTTCAGATTTAAAGGAAACACAAATTATTTACCTGGAAGAATCGCCAACATTGTTGAGTGAGATCACCGTGTCTGATGATGGCGCGCGGAAATTGGTGGAGGAAGCATTGAAATCAATTCCAAAGATATATCCGACCACACCATATTTAATGGAGGGGTTTCATCGAAGTTGGGAGAAAGTAGATTATACAGATAGCATCAGTTATCCGGGAACGCTTATCGAAGCGGCGGTAACAATTTATGATCCTGGGTATGCTCAGAAGAGAGTGAGTAGTAAAACGAAGGAAGCAATTTACCTGGATCAGGTTAGAAGAAGTGAAATAAGGGAGGGATGGGACTACGGAAGAACGAATATGTTGCGGACACAGCTTGATAGAAATTCTGTTCGCTATAATCGTGAGCCAAGTTTTATTTTTCTAAAGAACTTTCTGGATTTTCCAAACAGCCTGGTATATGAGTGGGAAGGCTCCACCCGAATAGATAATGAAACGGTTTCTATTGTTAAGATTGAAGTTCCTAACACCAGAAAGATCCCAGCCACCTATAGAGTTTATATAAGCGACGCTGATCACGCCATTCTTCGATTTGATTTATCCGGTTCGAAAAAGGAAATTGACTATTCCGTAGGTGAATGGCAGACAGAAAGCCTCCAATCGACCTATATTTTCAAGAGATATCAAATGAAAGTGTATCTGAGCTATACTAAAATCAGGTATACATTGAAAAAACTGGATATCAAGAATAAAAAAATCTTGCAGACGGAGGATTATTTCAGGGAGCTTTTGATCAATAATCTGATTACTGATGATGTAGATGCCCTGCGAAAATCCCTGGCACAGAAAAAATCAAAGGAATTTTCTTTCGCGTTACAAGCGAAGGGGTACCATGAGGACTTTTGGAAGAATTACAATGTGCTTCAGGAGAATCCGCTTGACAAGGAGATCGTTGAGTATTTTGACAAGAAGCACGCTGGCAGTAATCCATTTAAAGCAGCCGGTAAAAGAAAAATCAAGCGCTGAGACTTTTGTTATACCTGCCACAAATTACGGGAGTTCCTCATCGGAAACCAGTTAATAATAGATAAACCAAAAGCACTAGAATAACGCTTACGTGTACTACTAACCACGCCCTTTGGTACAGCGGTCTTTTACTCCACATCACACTCTGATCGAATGGATCAAAAATCAAAGCAATGCCCAGGTTTGACATGGCACTGGCGGTATCCTTATTTACGAAAATAAAGTAGATACCAAGCATCACGAAGGCGCCGTACATAACGCGGTTAAAAGTAATTGATCTTTCACTTTGCCTGGAAGTGTCCTTAGTTGTAGTCATATTCTATGATTGATTAGAAGTTTTGCATGCTTTAGGTTGTTCGTCTGTGGAAATAAATACCGGAAGTAGCGAGCAACTTATCCCTACCCAAAAAATTATGGATGCTGATTCAAGGTCGTTTAACAGGAATATTATTGTCAGGGCCAGGATGGCGAACCCGGAAACTATTCCGAAGGCGAGAGCGAACTTTGCCTTTCCAAAAAGTAGGTTTTTAAGAGATTTCATCGCTTTTTCCGCATTAGTATCATTTTCATATTGAGAATTACGTCAGCCTGTAAATAATTTCATTCTTCGACTCTGTAATTAATTGGAGAGTTATGTTACTGATTTTGGCGGATTGGTAATATTTATAAAATGCTCATGCGGATAGCTAAACCTTCATGAAGAATATCGGTTTATGAATCAGCGTTTGCTGAAAGCATGAGATCGCAAAAAGAATTTACAGAATTGATCGATCAAAACCGGGGTATCATTTATAAAGTGATCCGCCTGTATGTGCGTAATGAAGAAGATGAGCGCGATCTCTTTCAGGAGATTCTTTTCCAGGCATGGCGATCCTTCCCAAATTTTAAAGGCGACTCGAAGTTTTCTACCTGGCTTTATCGAGTTGGATTAAATACAGTACTGACTTTCAAGAGGCGACCTCAACTGGTCGTTCCTCACGATGACCTGGCACAAATAAAATCTGATGTGATAGAAAAGAATTTGAATGAAGAGGCGGAAGCATTGTACATCGCTATCCATGAGCTTAATGATATTGATCGGATGATCGTTACGCTTCATCTGGAGGGTTACGAAAATGAGGAGATTGCTGAAATCTCTGGACTAACAAAAAATAACACAGCGGTGAAGTTGCATCGTATCAAGGAAATTTTGTCAAAAAAACTGAAAACAATGTGATCATGGATTTGGGGGATGTTTGGAGGAAATTGGAAGAAGATAAACTTAGCAAGCCTGTAACGGGTGCGGTGGAGGTGCCGAAGGAGTCCAAGCACCCGATACAAAAGTTGAAGAATTCGTATAAGGTTACCATTGCATTTACAATTGCCTTTTTAATTGGATTTATAATACTTTTATTTTCTTTTAATGAGCCACTCGTTCGAATCAGTCTCGCCCTGGTGATTTTTTCATACGTGTTTTTTTTGGCCATTAATTATTCGATGTATAAAAAGATAAAGGTTGATTTTCCTGTTGATCAGAGTCTTATAAAAGCTCTTCGCCACACTTATGATTTTATTTCGTCCAATATCCGATTTCAGGAACGGGTTGCTTTATTTATATATCCCGTTGCGGGCACAGCGGGTTTTTTAATGGGTGGGTCATTGGGGAGTGGTGATTTAGACAGTATGCTGAAAGAAAAGACGGTCATATTTACCCTGATCATTGTGTTGATTGTCCTTACGCCTATTTGCTATTTTTTGACGAAGTGGATGTATAAGATCTCGTACGGTAAATGTCTGGTAGAATTGAAGGCGTTGATTAACGAGCTGGAAAAACCTGATTAAATAAATTAGGTGAATGCATTTCCCGCAGATTTCGCGG